>DASYCE010000026.1 GCA_036500345.1 Gemmatimonadales bacterium
ACCCACGCCTGATGGTAGTCATCGCCGCCCGGCGAACCACGCAATGCGACCCAGGTCTTACCGCCGTCCTTGGTGCGGCTCACCGCGACGTTGGGGACGTACACGACGTCGGCGTTGTGCGGATCGACGGCGATGTGCTCGAAATACCACCCGCGACCCCACAGCGCATTGTCCCCCGACACCTTCGTCCAAGTGGCGCCGGCGTCGTCGGAACGGAAGAAGCCACCTTGACCGGGCGCTGCACCGCCGCGGCCGCCACCCGCCGCTGGTGCTGGCGCGCCAGGTTCAGGAACGAGGCAATCGACCACCGCATACACGCGCCGCGGGTTGCTCGGCGCCACGGCAATTCCCGTCTTGCCGATCCCTTCCTTCGGCAAGCCGACGGTGAGTTGCTTCCACGTGGTGCCGCCGTCCGTTGACTTGAAGATGCCGCCCCCGGGTCCGTTGGTCGGAGCATAGGTGTACCACGGCGGGCGACGGGTGTTCCAGAGACCGGCATAGACGATCTTCGGATTGCTCGGGTCGATCACAACTTCCGCGGCACCGATGTTCTCGTCCTTGTAGAGCACTTTCTGCCACGTCTTCCCGCCATCGATGGTACGGAAGACGCCGCGCTCGGGACTCGCCGCATAGAGATGACCGATCACCGCGACAAAGGCGATGTTCGGGTTGCGTGGATCGACAGCGATCTTGCCGATGTGCTGCGTGTTCTCAAGGCCCAGGTGCTGCCACGTCTTGCCAGCATCGGTGGACTTGTAGACACCGTTGCCGAATCCGGTCGAATCGCGCAGCGTTGATTCACCGGTGCCCACATACACCGTGTCGGGCGACGACGCCGCGACTGCAATCGCACCGATCGACGCCACCGGCTGTGAGTCGAACACTGGCGTCCAGACACGTCCGGCATCGACCGTCTTCCACACACCGCCGTTGACCGCGCCAAAGTAGAACTCATTCGGCCGCCCCGGAACGCCGGTCACGGCATCGGTTCGGCCGCCGCGGAACGGACCGATGAGGCGCCATCGCAATCCCGAGAATGCCGATTCGTCCTGCGGCACGCCCATCCCATACTCGAACGGCGATGCGACCCGATCGCCGCGGAGCGCGCGGCCGAACGTCGGCCGCATCGCGGTGTACGCCACGCCGAGGCCCGCGGCCGCGAGAAAGTCGCGCCGGGTGGTCTCGGTTGGGGGCTCGGTTGTGGTGGAATCGGAAACGGGAGAGTCGGAGGAAAGCGGAAGGTGCTGATCGGACCCACGAGGTGACGCCACGAGCAACTCCGGTGAGAGGCGAGGTTGGGAGCCACAATGATTTGCGAGGCCTCTCAATTAGCTGGCGCGACGGGTGGTGTCAAGTTATGGCGCGGTACATTGTTGCAAGGCGGATCGATTCGGATCGGCCAGGCGCCGGACGGGGCACCGCTCTGGCGTTTCGGGCTGCGTCCAGCCATTTTTCAGGGCTTCCTCCGACTACCATTTTCTCGAGTGACCGGCATGGCGACCACCCGTAAGGCAACAGCTACCACCGCGATCCCGGCGACAGGCGATCCCGACGCGCAGCCGTTCTTTACGCCGCAGCGGATCCGGATCTTCGGGATCGCTGGAGCAGCAGTGCTGGTCATCGGGCTCGTCGCGTGGTTCATGGTTGCCGCCGGGCAGCGGAAGCAGGCCTTCGCCGCCGAGGCACTCGAGCAGGCCCGCGATGCCGCCGCACAGCAGAACTGGGGCGTCGCCGTCCAGGGATTCACCCGGGTCGCCTCGTCGTACAGCGGAACTCCGGCGGCGTACGAAGCCAATCTCGGGCTGGCGCAGGCGAAGCTCGTCGCCGGCCAGAACGAGCTGGCCATTTCCACCCTCGAGGCGTTCCTGAAGACCAATCCGCCTCCGACCTACGCATCACCCGCCAACAACCTGCTCGGCACCGCCTACGAGAACATGGGGAAATTCGCCGAAGCTGAGGCTGCCTATCGCAAGGGATCGGACCTCGCCACCGTGGATTACCTCAAGGCGAGCTCGCTCCTGGACGCAGGCCGGGCCGCCAGGCTCGCGAACAAGGCCGACGAGGCGAAGTCGATCTACACGGAGATCGTGACCAAGTACGCCAAGACCGCTGCGTACAGCGAAGCCCAGGTCCGGCTCGCTGAACTGACCGCACACTCCTGATTCGCTGATTTTCCCGCTGGGCGAGGAACGCCTTCCTCTAGCAAGCGACCTGGTTTCTGCATGCCAGCAATCGACACCCAACGATTGCCGGGGCCTTCCTCCGGAACGACCAGCAGTGATGGACCGGACGAGCTGATTCAGCTGAACGCTTGCCAAGAGCTAGCCAGCCAGCTCGGCAATTCAGACCTAACCAACTGGAAGTAAACGGGTTACGTAGGTCACTGATTCAGCGATCTGGCTGTGTAAACTACGACGTATAATGTATATTATGTTAAGTTGTACGGTGGATAAGTGTGGGAAACCGATCGTTATCCACCTTCCCCCATTGTCTATTGGTTTGGAAGCTCGCAGCAGGTTTGCTGGGAGTTCAGGAGAGCCAGACACCCCGCGCCACAACTCGCCCCTCGCCGCAGAGCCAGATGGCGGACCCGCGCCCGTGGTCCACGGTAGCGCTGACCGAAAGGATCCGACCGCTTGCGGAGAGGAACTGGAGCGGCAACGAGTCCAGCCCGACATCCGCGAGCGCGAGCGCCCCAGCCACCGTTCCAGTCCCGCAGGAGAGTGTCTCCGCCTCAATGCCGCGTTCATAGGTCCGAACGGTCCACGCCGGCGAGTCGCCCGCACCTCTAGTTCTACTGGAAGGTGAGGTCTGTGAGAGGAAGTTCACGTTGGCGCCACCAGCACCGAGCGCCGGATCGAATCTGAGGGTGCGTCCCCGCGCCATCACGTCGACTTTGGCGACATCGTCCACCAGGACGATCGCGTGTGGGACCCCGACGACGCCGAGGCGGATCCAGCGCTCGCCGGGCTGAAGCGTCGTGTCGACCGGCCGAGGGACCGGGGCGTCCGGAAGGTGGAGCTCTGCCATCTGTCCGGGACCGACGCAGCGGGTCGCGAAAGTCGCCGCCTCGGTCACCAGGGTCATCCCTGCCGCGTCGGCCATCTCGAGTCGAGCTGCCAGACGGGTCGAGCAGAGCGCGGCGTTGCCGCACATCGGGGCCGGTGATCCGTCACTGTTGAAGTAGGTCATCCGAACAGTGTCGGGACCCTCGGGTGTGACGAAGACGAGTCCGTCGCCGCCGACGCCGTTCCGGCGATCACAGATTTCGGCGATCCGACCGGTCGTCCAGTCCTCCGGCGCGGAGGTCCGGCCGTCGATCATGACGAAATCGTTCCCCGAGCCGGTCATCTTGTGAAATACGATCGTCATCCGAGCCGCCCGAACAAGCCCTGAAGCTGCAGCCACCAGACCATCCAGATCGCTTCGACTACGATCCGCCGGTTCATCTTGCTATGTCCTTCGCTGCGATCAGTGAAGATGATCGGTAGCTCCGTCAGCCTGAATCCCTTCTTCCACGCCCGAAAGGTCATCTCGATCTGAAAGGCGTAGCCATTGGACCGGACCTTGTCGAACGGGATCGCCGCCAGCACTTCCCTGCGGAAGCATTTGAAGCCGCCGGTGGCGTCCGTGAGCGGCAGGCGGGTGATCCAGCGTGCGTACTTGTTCGCGAACCACGACAGCAGCAGCCGGCTCATCGGCCAGTTGATCACGTTGACGCCGCTGGCATAGCGCGAGCCGATGATCAGGTCGCCGAGGCCGCCATCGCTGGCTGCCTGGAGGAAGCGCGGCAAATTGGCCGGGTCGTGCGAAAAATCGGCGTCCATCTCGAAGATGTGGGTGTAGTCGCGCTGAAGTGCCCAGTGGAATCCGGCGAGATAGGCCCGCCCCAGCCCTTCCTTCGTGGTCCGGTGGAGGACGTGGACACGCGGATCGGCCTCGGCGAACTGATCGGCGATCGCGCCGGTGCCGTCCGGCGACCCGTCATCGACGACGAGGATGTCGAGCCGCGGATCCTGCTCGAGGATCGCCGGAACGATCTTCGGCAGATTCTCGCACTCATTGTATGTCGGAACAACCACCAGCCCGCGTTCAGCCATCGGTCTTCCGGACGCCAATGCGGTCGATGCCGAGTACCACGACGACCAGGATCAGGGAGATCAGGGTGACGAGCTTCCCGGTTCCGTACGCCGCGATGTCGTACGTGAGCGTCACGCTCTTCGCCCCTGCCGGCAGCGGCACCGTGAGCAGCGACCCGTCGCCGCGCAAAGGCGTGACGTCCTTGCCATCGACGGTGGCGTGCCAATCCGGGTACCAGTTTTCAGCGACGACGAGGTAGCTCGTCTGCGGATCGGAACCGGTGAGCGCGACTGACATCGCACCCGGTGCCCATGCTGTCAGCTTCGCCTGGACGTTCGACGGCGCCGGAAGCGGCGCAGTGGAAGCGAGCGGCGGCGCGTTCACCGTCGCTGTGTCCGAAAAGACGACGTAGCTGTTCAGCGCGAAGGCAGTGCTCGCGACCGTCTGCGGAATCTGGTCATCGGCAAGCTTGGCAGCGGCCGGCACGACACGGACCCATTGAATCGCCGAATCGCGTTCGAAGAGGGTCCCTTCGCGTGGACCTTCCACCATGTCGGAGAGCTGCATCGGACCGGCGATGCGATGGTACCCCGGGATCGAGTCTGCGTTGCGTGCCAGCGCCACGTACTTGACCGCGAAGAGGTCCCACATGTGCGGCGCAAGCTGATATTGCCAGACGTTCTTTCCACCGAGGAGCGCGTCGAAGAATCGGTCTTCCATGCCGTGATAACCGAGCAACATTGGAATGCCGTTGACCATCAGGCGCGCGCCGGCGTATAGCGTCAGCGAGGCGAATTGCTGATGCTGCTGCGGATCAGGATTATCCGGGGACGCCGGTGAATAGACCCGGTACGGCAGCGGCGACTTTTCCATCAGCATCATGAACGGGTCGTCGGCGTAGACCGTTGAAGCAGGCGGAAACCACGGCGCGAACTTCTGGAGGATCGACCAGTTGTCGCCGATGACGATCGCCGCGAGAAGAAGTGCCGCCGCCAGGCCGCGCAAGATCCCGCGCCGAACCAGAATCACGATCACGGCGCCGACGATGATCACCGCGAGAAGCCGCGCGCTCCCGGCTGTCAGTTCCGGCGCGTTGGCAACGACCTCAGGCACCTTTGCCGGACCAGCGAGCCCCTCGGCGAGACCCTGAAGCGCGCCGACGACCCCAAGCAGCGCGATGCTGCCGAGGACCCCGAATATCGTGTAGATCGACCGCGTCGTCGACGTACCGTCGAAGAGACGGTCGACACCAAATCCCGCGAACACGCATCCGACCAGCGCCACGATGAAGAACGCCAATCCTGGGGCCCGGAACTGCCCCATCTTCGGCATCAGGATCCACAAGTGGTAGAACGGCGAATAGCCGCCCCATGACACCAGCAGAAAGAGGATTCCGATCACGCCGAGCGGCAGCAGGAGCTTGCGGCGCTTGACGGCACCAAAGCCGAGGATCGCCAGCGCGAAGATCACCGCGCCCATGTACGGCGTATCGGTCTTGAAGAAGTTCGGCCCCCAGTAGAACTGATCGAGGCCATTGAACTGCGGGAGGATGATCGACATCAGTTCGACCGGCGCCATCCCCCAGCTGCTGGCATAGGCGTAGCCGAGACTTTCGCCACCGGCGCCGCGCGCGGTATACGCGACCATGTGCTGCACTGGAATGAGCTCGACCCCTGCGACACCAAGCCCCACCACGACGGCTGCGGCCGCACATGCCAGCGTGACGATCGGGTTCATCGTGGCGGGTCGCTCAGGATCGAGGAAGACCAGCCAGAGGGTGAAGAGTCCGCACGCAACCAGGATGTAGTACGCCGCCAGATAGTGTGGTGTGAGCATCACCAGCCCGATCACCAGCGCAAACCAGCCGAAATAGCCGCGACGACCGCCGCGGATCGCGCGCAGCAGCGCGAGCAAGGCGAATGGCGCCAGTGCTGCCGCGAAAAGTTTGCCGTCGTGCCCCGGATTCATCTGCGACGCCACGGCGCCAGTGAGTTCGTACGCCAGGCCGCCCACAACCGATCCGGTCCAACTCACCCGCAGCGCCCGCAACAGCGCGTACATCGCGATGCCGGCGACGATGAAATGAATGAAGAAGGCGAGGGTCAGCGCCGTGTCGGCGCGGACGATCCAGCGAAGCCACGCAGTGGGGTAGAAGACGTCGAAATGTCCGGGCACCGCCCACAACGGCATCCCGCCGAAGATGTATGGATTCCATTGCGGAATGTGGCCGCTCTGGTGCATCCCCTGCTCTGCCAGCGCCCGGAAGGCGTAGCCTGCGACGATCTGGTCCTGGCCGCCGAGAAACTGCCCCGAGAGCATCGGGTAGAAGAGCGCCAGCGCGGCGACCAGGAATACCGCGCCCGCGATCAGGAGGGGGAACCTCGGCGTGAACCAGTCGTCAGACCGGGAGGATGATGTCACTCGGTTTTCTCCGGAAGAGAAGGAATGGCAATGCCACGCCGACCTCGTTGATCGTCAATGCTACGCGGGAAGCTGCGGCAATTGCCAGCGCCGGTGCGTCGCCGATCGTGTCGCGGAGGAGCATGAACAACGCGAGGTCCCTGATGCCGAACCCGGCCGGGATGAAGAGAAAGACGTAGCCGAGGACATAGGATGCGGCGAACCCGCCCGTTGCCGTAGTCCACGGAAGATCGATCCCCTGCAGCGTGCCGAGAAGGAGGAGCTGCAATGAGATGCCATAGCCGGCCCACGCCACGAGATTGGCGAACAGAGCGGCGGCGAGCGCACTCGGATCGACCGGGCGGATGGCTTCCGGCCTGCCAAGGACGAATCCGATTCGCCGCGTGACCGACGGGGACGTGAGTCCGATCGCCATCACCAGGGCGAGCGATGCGAGCACGATCGCCGCCGTCGCGCCGAAGCCGCCGGCGAGGCGGTTGAGGAGGTCGGTGCCGGAGAGGGCAAGCGCCAGCATCGCGCCGGTTGCCAGCGACACCAGTTGCATGATAACTGCCGAGCCGGTCGCCGCCGTTGCCGACACGCCGCGCTGCTGGGCCATCATCGCCATCCCGGCGATCGACCAGATCTTCCCGGGGATGTACTTGCCGAGGCTGGAGATGCTCCAGATTCTCGCGGCGTCGACGATACGCAGCCGTTCGCCCCACCCGGCCAGCACCGCGCGCCAGCCCCAGATGAGGACACCGTACATCGCCCACGTCACGATCAGCGCGGCAATGATGAATTCCCAGCGCAGGTGCCAGACAATCCGCTGCTCCTGCACCTTGGCCCAATCTGCTCGGGTCTTCTGGACCAGGAAATACAGAATGATTGCGCCGCCAACCGCCTGCGCCACGCGCCAACTCGTCTTACGCATGAAGCGCACCCTCGTACCAGGTGAGACAACGCTCAGCCACCGCGTCGGCGGACAGCCGGTCACGCCACTGCAAACCTGCCTGCCGTGCGTGCGGCATGGCGTCGGGAGTATTCAGCAGGTCGAGAATGGCGTCGGCAATCGCGGCCGCCGCCGGTTGGACAATCCACCCGCCGGCCCCTTGGATGACGACGTCGGCCAGTCCCCCGCCATCCCGGCATGCGATCACCGGGACACCCTGCATTAACGCCTCCGCTGCTGCGAGGCCGAACCCTTCACCGACGGCCGGCATGATACAGCCATCTGCGGTCGCGAGGACCGTGGGGACGTCCGCCGGCGCGATCTCTCCGACGAACCGGACGTGCGCCTCGATGCCGAGTTCGGCCGCACGCAGTTCGAGCGCGGCACGCTCAGGGCCATCGCCGACAACGTGCAGTGTACAGTCTACCCCCAGTTCTCGTGCGTGGGCTACCGCCTCGATCGCGAGATGAACGCGCTTCTGCGGCGTGAGGCGGCCGATCACGACGAACCCGCCGCCGCCGGCGCTCCATGGCCGGTCGACACTCACCACTGGCATCGGTTGAACGCCGCTCTCTGCCACGTGGACCCCGGTACGGCGCTCGACGATCTCCGCCAACGACCGCGACACGGTCGTCACGACTTTCGCACGGCGAAAGACGCGTCGTCCAAGGAATCGCGCCGGGGCGCTTCGTTCGAGCAGTTGCACGTCGGAACCGTGGCACGTGAGTACCATCCGCGCCCCGGCAGGCGCCGCGAGTCCGCCGGGCAGCCACCAGTGCGCATGGATGACGTTCGCCCCCGCGCTGCGCAGCTCCTCTCGCGCGCCTCTCCTGAGCGCGCGTCTGAGCGCATTGAAGGTCATCATCCCGGTCGGCGACATGATCGATCGCGCATTCATCCCGCCGTACGCCAATCGTTCGCGTTCCGGCCGCGCATATCGCACGCGGCGCACCGGCACCCCGTCGAGTTCTTCCACCCCACCCGCGCCGCCATCGCTAGGCGCTACGACCCGAAGATCGATACCGCGCGTGCGCAGCGCCACCGCGAGGGGATGCAGGAATGCACCAGCGATATCGCCGCGGAAGCGGGGATAATTATGGGTGATCCAGACGACCCGCAATGACTCACTCAGGGCGATGTGCCTGCAGGCGGCGCAGCAGCTCGCGCTGTTCTTCGCGCACGCCGGCCAGCATTTCACCGATGAAGCCGAATCCGAACAGCACGAACCCGCTGATCACCATCATCTCGACCAGGTTGAGCAACGGCCGGAATCCGGTGTTCAGCGATGCGAAGCCGAGGAGGTATCCGAAGCGAAGGACCAGGGCGACAAGACCCGCGACGAAGCCGACGAGAAAGAGCGCGGCCCCGGCGATGCCGAAGAACAGCATCGGCTTGCGGCCAAAGCGAAGCTGGAACCATACCGAGAGCATGTCGAGGACGCCGACCGGGATGCGCCTCCAGGTGAACTTCGACACGCCGGCGGTCCGTGGGTAGAGCGGCACCGGCGTCGAGGTCAGCCGAAAGCCTTCCGCGGCGGCGATGACGACCATGTATCGATGGAAATCGGGGCGCAGCGGCTGGATCAGCATGATCTCCCGCCGGAATGCCTTCACCGAGTTGAGGTCGGTGACCTTGATCCCGAAGAGCCAGCGGCAAAGCGTGTTGTAGACGGTCGACACGAACGCCTTCTCGTACTTCCCCTGCTTGGTCCCGGTCACAATGTCGGCGCGATCCTCGAGGATCGGCGTCACCAGCGACGGGACGTCCTCCGGACGATACTGGAGGTCGGCCGGATAGAAGACGAGGATGTCGCCGCTGGCCACGTCGGCCGCGGTGCGCAGGGCGTCGGCGATCCCGCGTTGGCGCAGATGCGTTGCGACGCGCAGAAACGGATACTCGCCGGCGAGTCGCTGCAGCACCGCCGGCGTGTTGTCGCGGGAGCCGTCGTCAACCACGACAACCTCGAAGGGAACGCCGAGCGGCGGGAGCGCCGCCGCGCATTGTCGCATGAATTCCGGGAGGTTCTCCGCTTCATCCTTGGCAGGAACCAGCATCGAGACGCGCGTTGGTGCCGTCATACCCGCTTCCGCATCCGCGCCGGGAGGATCCCGAGCTGATCGCGGTACTTGGCCACGGTGCGCCGGGCGATCTGGATCCCCTGTTCCTCGAAGAGATGCACGATCTGCTGATCGGTGAGCGGCTTCGCCGGCGTCTCCTCGGCGACCATCTTCTCGAGCTTGGCGCGGATCGAACGCGCCGACGCGTCCTCGCCTGACGCCGTCGACAGTGCGCTGGAGAAGAAGAACTTGAGCGGCAGGACGCCGCGGGGCGTCTGCACGTACTTCTCGTTGGTCACTCGGCTGACCGTCGATTCGTGCATCGAGATCACCTCGGCGACCTCCCGCAACGTCAGCGGGCGCAGGTATTCGATCCCCTTCTCGAAGAAGTCGCGCTGCCGGTCGACGATGAAGTTCATCACCTTGAGCATCGTCTGGCGGCGCTGCTCGATCGCCTGCACCATCCAAGTCGCGCTGTTCATCCGGGAGGCGATGAAATCACGGTTCTCAGCGGTCATCTTGGTGCGATCGCGGGCCAGCTCCTGATAGGCGCGGGAGAGCCGCAGGCGCGGCACGCCCGTGTCGTTGAGGAAGACGTGGTAGCGGCCGTCGATCTTGTCGACGATCAGGTCCGGGGTGATATACGCGTCACTCCGATCGGAGTACTTGAGCCCAGGCTTCGCCTCGAATCGTGCCAGCGAATCAACCGCCTCCTGGGCGGCGCGCGGCTCGACATTGAACTTCCGCGCGAGATCATTCCATCGATGCGCAATCAGGTCGGGGAACGCCTCATCGACGAACCGGTATGCCAACGATGACGTGTCGCCGGCGTCCTTGAGCTGCAGCATCAGACATTCGCGAAGGTCGCGCGCGGCAATCCCCGGCGGATCCAGCGCCTGAATCAGCGTCAGTGCGGCGTCGAATTCCGGTATCGAAAAGAGTGCCACGCCCGGCGGGAGCAACGAACCGTTGCCGTTTCCGTTCGCGCCGCCGTCGGCATGGGACGCCGACTCGACTTCGCTCTCCTCTTCGAAGTCGAACGGATCAGCCTCCGGCGGGCGTGCCGCCGGATTGTTCGACATCAGCCAGCGGTTGACCGATTCCAGGATCTGGTCGGCCGTGGCGCCGAGATATCCATCATCATTGATGTTGCCGACGATTTCCTCGCACATCAGGCGGAGACGCGGCGAAATGTCGAGCATCTGCAGTTGATCGCGAAGGTGATCGGCCAGATCACGTGTCTCGACCGACACCGGCTCGATGTACTGCAGCGATTCGAACTGTTCCCGTTGGCCTCCGACCTCGAATCCGTTGGTCAGAATCTCTTCCCAGTCGATCTCGTCGTCCTTCTTGACCTCTTCCTGCTCCTGCTCGGTCGTCTTCTCGGGCGTGGCTTCTTCCTCAGGCTCCTCCAGTTCGAGGAACGGATTGTTGAGCAGCTCCTGCTGCAGATGCTGCTGGAGATCGAGCATCGGCATGTAGAGCATGTCCATCGCCTGATAGAGGCGAGGGTTGATGCGCAGTTCCTGCCGCAGGCCGGTCTGCTGATGCAGGCCTGTCTTCATGTGGGGCGTTCCATCTGCCGTCGCAGTCGTGCCGTCAGCGTTGGTCCGAGATAGAGTTCGGCGACGCGGTCGTTCCAGACCAGGTCGCGGACATTGCCGGCAGCCTGCACGGTCCCTTCATGCATGATGTAGGCGCGGTCGACGATCTCCAGTGTCTGCTCGACGTTGTGATCGGTAATCAGCACGCCGATCCCGCGGTCGCGTAACGATGCAACGATCGTCTGGATGTCGTGCACCGCGATCGGATCGACACCGGCGAACGGCTCGTCGAGGAGCATGAACTTGGGCGACGTGGCCAGGGCGCGGGTGATCTCGAGTCGCCGCCGCTCACCGCCGCTCAGCGTGTAGGCCACGGCATGCCGCAGCGGCGTCAGCCCCAGCTCGGCCAACATCGCATCGAGCCGGCGATACCGCTCCGCTCGCGGCAGGTTGAGGACTTCAAGGATCGCCAGGACATTCTGCTCCACGGTCATTCGACGGAAGATCGACGGCTCCTGCGGCAGGTAACCGAGACCGCGACGGACGCGTTGATACATCGGCATGTCGGTGACATCGACATCGTCGAGACGGATCGTCCCCTGTTCTGGTCGAATCAATCCACTGATCAGGTAGAACGTCGTCGTCTTCCCCGCCCCGTTGGGGCCGAGAAGCCCGACGATCTCGCCCTGGGCAAGATCAACGGCGACGTCATTGACGACCGCGCGTCGCTGATAGGTCTTGCGCAATCCTTCGGCGTGGAGGACGGTCACGGGACGATCACCTTTCCCGCCCGCTTGGTCGTGTCGGCAGGGTGGCGCAATGACGCCGTTTCCTGCTCCAGGCCGTCGACATGCCCGAACGCCTGCACCGAGATCACGCCGGTCGAGTCTCCGGATCGCATCACCATGAGAATGGTGTCGGCGCGGGTGTAGTTGGTGGACGGTGACTTCTTGCCATCCTTGACCACCACTCGAGAATAGAGAGACGCGGCCTTGCCGTACGAATGCAGCTGCGACAGGTGGGAGACGAGCGTGCCTGCCGAGTCGACCTGGCTGAAGTGGGCCAGGATCCGGTCGCCCCAGATGGTGTTGCGCAACGTGTCCGGCGTGACGCTGTCGCCGGGAGTGAGCGGCGGTCTTGTCGCACCGCTGTCGCGCGGATTCACGATGACCCCGTCGCCGAAGAGACGAACCTCGCGGAGGATCTCGGCCGGAGAATCGACCGCCAGCGAATCGCCGCGCGCGTCATATCCTGCGCTGTGCAAAGTGGCGCCGGTCTTCCGTGCCCAGGCGATCGTCGATCCAAGCTTCTCGTCGGTGAAGCCGAGAACGATCGTGTCGCCGGTGATCCGGGACGCACCACGAAGGACCTGCGCATCGGTGAACGACCGGAGCTCGCGTAGCTTGTCGGCGGCGGTCGCGAGCCGGATCTCGTGGCCGAGGACGGTGAACGAATCGGCCCCACCGCGATGCAGCATTGACTTGGGCCCGAGCAACTGCCCGACACTGGCGTCCTTGTTCCGGACAAACGCCATCGAGTCGCCTTCGCCGTGCAAGGCTTGGCGATCGATCGTCACGCCGCCGCTCCCCCAGAGCTTCGATTGACCAAACCCGATCAGGCGATCGCCGCTGAGCACGTAAGGATGCTCGGCACCCGTGTCGCGCACCGTCGTTCGGGTGAAGTAGCGTACGACCGGCCGTGCAATCGCCACTACCCGCGCGCTGTCGTTGATCCCCCTCACCTGCCGCCAGTAATCGACGTAGGGACCGACCAGCGTCGAGCCGGAATGGAGGTCCAGGACGTGGACATTGCGCCGCGCCTCGATTTTCTCGATTGGTGTGTGATAGATCATCGAATCGGCGGTGAAGCGATACGCGGTGTCGTAATAGACTGCGTGGCCGATCAACTGCATGTACTGACCGCTCTTGATGCTCACCGAATCGGCGTCGAGATGCACGGTCCGATCTTGGTAGCACGTAAAGCGCACTTCGCCACCAATGTCATAGTCGGTGTTGCCGGGAATGATCTGGTTGCTCACCAGATTGTGCTTGGCACCGAGTAGGTAGATCTGGCACGGACGCGTCGACGCCGAGAGCGACGTCGCGACCGCCAGCAGCAGCGAGGCCGCGCTAAGAATCGACTTCACCGCGCGCCCCCCGGGCCGGGGATCAGGATCCCCTTCCCCTTCTGACGGCCGGACGGACGATTGATCGTGACGTGCGTGAACCCCGGATCGAACTCGATCCACGCGCCTGCCATGTTTCCCTGTGGCGATGTCGACGTGAACGACGTATCGGCGTTGATGCGATTCCGCGAACGGTCATACACCAGGTGCTCCGTCTTGAGCACCTTCGCACCCGGCGACGTCGCCACGACGTTTCCCCGCGCGTCGAGGTTTTGCAGTCGCATCGAGTAGATCCCCTTGTCGGCCGTGATCGTCGACGTGGGGGCCCCGGTGGAATCGTGGAACGTCACCGTCATCTTCTTGAGATCGGCGACCTGCCGCCCCTGGTAGACCCAGGCCGACTCGGCGACCACATGCGATACAACGACGCCGTTCCGCGTGATGTCGAAGTTCATCGAGTCGTACACCTGATCGGCGCTGTCGGCCGCGACGGTCCCGTGCGGTGCCACGCCGTGCTTGACACATCCGGCCAGAACGATCGCAGCGAACACCGCGCGCCTCACCCGGCACCCGAGCGGAGGAGATCGTGCAGATGGACGACGCCAACCACCTCGTCACCTGCTCCAAGCACCGGCGCTGCCATGATGCTGTGGCGTTCGAGCTGACCCAGTGCCGCGGCAGCGAGATCATCGGCGCGCACGGTCTGCGGGCGTGAGCTCATCACCGTGCCTGCGGCGACCTCCATGTATCCCGGCATCCGCTCGGCGAGGCGAGTCAGATCGCCGGCAGTAATCACGCCCCGCAGTGCACCATCGGAGAGGACCATTGCGATGCCGCGCCCGTGCGCCAGCGCCACCACGACATCGCGCATCGGTGCGTCGGGGCGGACCGCGCGGTCGGCCGGCACCATGACGTCGCGCACGCGAAGGAGCAATCGCCGGCCGATCCTCCCACCGGGATGCAGGACTGCGAAATCCTCGCGTCCGAATCCCTTCCGTTCGAGGAGCGCCATCGCCAGCGCATCGCCGATCGCGAGCGCCACCGCCGTACTCGTCGTCGGCGCGAGATCGTGCGGGCATGCTTCCTCGACAACCGATCCGTCGAGCACCACTCGCGCCGCACGACCGACAGTGGAATCGCGCACCCCCGTGATCGCGACGACCGGCACGTCCAGCCGGACCAGCGCCGCCAGCAGGCCGAAAAGTTCCTCGGTTTCGCCGCTCTTGCTCAGCAGGATCGCGACCGATTGCGGGTCGACGAGGCCAAGATCGCCGTGAAGTGATTCGACCGGATGTACATACGTCGCGGCCGTCCCGGTCGATGTGAGCGTCGCGGCAATCTTCTGCGCGATAATACCGGACTTGCCGATGCCGCTTACCACGACGCGACCCCCGGTCGCGAGAAGATCGACCGCCGAGCCAAAGTCGCCGTCGAGCCGGTCGCACGCGGCGAGAATCGCCTCGCCTTCCAGGCGCATCGTCCGGCGAGCGGTGGCCACGGCGTCGGTGGTGGTGATCACGTCGGGACCTGGCCGCGTTCGGTAAAGAACCGGTTCACTGCCGCGTCGAATTCACCACGGGCCTTGAGCAGGTTGTCGATCACCTCGCGTACTGCGCCATGACCGCCGCGCGCCTCGGTGACGTACTTGCATGTCGCCCGCAGTTCCTCGCGGCAATTGGCGACGGCGATCGGCAGGCCGACCTTCTTGAGCACCGGGAGATCGGGAATGTCGTCGCCGACGAACGCGACTTCGTCCCAGCCGATCCCTTTCTCGGCCAACACCTTGTCGAAGGCGGCGACCTTGTCGTACGCCTCCACCGTCACCACCGTCTTGACCTTGAGTTCGGCTGCGCGCAACAGCGTCGACGGCGACGTCCGGCCAGTGACCCACGCGATGTCAATTCCGCTGCCGCGGAGCAGCCGCACGCCGAAACCATCCTGGATGTCGAATCGCTTGAACTCGACCCGGGTGCCCTGCAGCTCGCCGATCCAGCTGTCGTTCTCGGTGAGGACGCCATCGACGTCGAGACCGAGGAGGCGGATCTTCCTGGCGATCGCGGCGTCAAACACCGGCGCGCTCGTGAGCGGTGTGCCAGACCGCCAGGGTCTGCTCGATGAGTCCGTCGAGGCGATCGAGCGGCCACTGTGTTGCAGCATCCGACAACGCGCGTTCGGGCTCGGGATGCGTCTCGATGAAAAACCCGTCAGCTCCGGCAGCCGCGGCCGCAGCCAGCAACGCCGGGATATGCTCCCGCAACCCGCCGCTCGCCCCGCCCGGCGCCTGCCCCGGCTGCTGCACGCTGTGCGTCGCATCGAAGATCACGGCGCAACCGGTCGCTTCGTGCAAGCGCGCAAAGTTGCGATAGTCCACCACCAGGTCGCCATAACCGAAGAAGGTTCCGCGCTCGGTCACGGCGATGTCGCCGCTGCCGCCGGTCCGCACCTTCCCGACCGCTCCCGCCATTGCGCCGGCGTGAACCCATTGGCCTTTCTTGATATTCACCGGCTTGCCCGTCTGACCCGCGGCGACGAGCAGGTCGGTCTGGCGGCAGAGAAACGCCGGAATCTGCAGCACGTCAGCGACATCGGCCGCCGGCATCGCCTGCTCAGGTTCGTGCACGTCGGTGAGCACCGGAAGCCCTGACCGCTCACGCACCCGGGCGAGGATCTCGAGCCCCGCGTCGAGCCCCGGTCCGCGCGGCGAATCACCACGGGCCCGATTCGCCTTGTCGAACGACGCCTTGTAGCAGACACGAATGCCATGCCGATCGCCGACCTGCGCGAGTTGATCGGCGATCCGGAACATCGTGTCGTCATCCTCGACGACGCACGGACCGGCGATCAGGAAGGGACCTCCGCCAAACTGCCAGCCTGTCACGATGTGACGCCCGCCACAGCCTGCGGGGTCGGCGTGTCGGTCGCGCCGGCGTTGTGATGCACCAGCGCCGCGCCGATGAACGCCGAGAAGAGCGGGTGCGGACGGGTCGGGCGCGACTTGAGTTCCGGGTGGAACTGGCAGCCGACAAACCACGGATGGTTGGGAAGTTCGATCATCTCGACCAGCCCGCCGTCGGGGGACTGCGCCGACAGCCGCATTCCGTGCTCCGCAAGCACGTCGCGATACGCGTTGTTCACTTCCCAGCGGTGCCGATGGCGCTCGGAGATCTCCGACGTCCCATACGCCTGCGCCACGCGACTGCCGGCGCGGAGCCGGGCGGAATACGCGCCGAGGCGCATCGTGCCGCCGAGATCCTTGACGTCGCGCTGCGACGCCATGAGAGCGATCACAGGATCCGGACAGTCGGGAGCAAATTCGGTGGAGCTGGTGTCGGCCATGCCGCAGACGTGGCGCGCGAATTCGATGATCGCCACCTGCAAGCCGAGGCAGATGCCGAAGAAGGGCAGCTGTGCGGACCGTGCGTACTCGATGGCGCGGATCATCCCCTCGATGCCGCGTTCGCCGAAGCCGCCCGGCACGAGCAGGCCATCGAAGCCGGCGAGCAGTGCCGCGGGCGACTCGCGTTCGAAGCGGTCGCTCGACAGCCAGGTGATGTCGACACCGGCATCATGGGGAATCCCGCCGTGCAGCAACGCCTCGCCCACCGACTTGTAGGCATCCGACAAGTCGGTGTACTTGCCAACCACAGCGATCCGCACGCGGGACTGCGGATGCAGGATCCGCTGGACCATCGCGCCCCACTTCGAGAGATCGGGCTCGCGGGTCTCGAGATGCAGGCGGGCGCAGACTTCGCGATCGAACCCCTGCTCGAAGAATCGCAGCGGGAGTTCGTAGATGCTCTTCACATCGGGGCTCTCGATCACCCCGGAGAAGTCCACGTTGCAGAAGAGCGCGATCTTCCGCTTGATCTCGGGGTCGAGGGCACGCTCGCTGCGGCAGATCAGCATGTCGGGCTGGATCCCGACCTGCATCAGGTCGCGTACCGAGTGCTGCGTCGGCTTGGTCTTGAGTTCACCGGCGGCAGCGATGAACGGCACCAGGGTGAGATGCACGAAGATCGCGTTGTCTCGCCCGACATCCTGGCGAAATTGCCGGATCGCCTCGAGGAACGGCAACGACTCGATATCGCCGACCGTGCCGCCGATCTCGACGATGACCACGTCGTGCCCCGGCGCCGAGCGCTTGAGCGCCGCCTTGATTTCGTCGGTGATGTGCGGAATGACCTGGACCGTGCCGCCCTGATATTCGCCGCGACGTTCCTTGCTGATCACCGTCTGGTAGACACGGCCGGTGGTGACATTGTTCTGCTGTGCCAGCGAACGATCGATGAACCGCTCGTAGTGCCCCAGGTCGAGATCGGTCTCGGCGCCGTCATCGGTGACGTAGACCTCGCCGTGCTGGAATGGCGACATTGTCCCGGGGTCGACGTTGATGTACGGATCGAACTTCATCATCGTCACGGCGAGACCGCGCTCGACCAGCAATCGCCCCAGCGAGGCCGCCGCGATGCCCTTGCCGAGCGACGAGACCACGCCGCCGGTCACGAAGATGAATTTGGTGGTGCGAGGAGGGGTGGTCATGGCGACACCTCGGCGAGTTCGCGCCACCGCAGCTCTGCGGCGGCCAGGTCGGCTGGTGTATCGATCCCCGGTTCGGCCGGGGCCTCCAGCAATGCAACGCCTATCACGTATCCAGCGTCGAGCGCGCGAAGCTGCTCGAGCCGCTCGCTCTGCTCGAGTGCCGTCACCGGGCGACGGGTGACGTCGAGCAGCGGTCCCCTGCGGTAGGCATACACGCCCAGATGCTGCCACCACCGGGTCCGGTCGAGATCCACCGGATCACGCACGTGCGGGATCGGCGACCGCGAGAAGTACATCGCGCGTCCCGCCTGGTCGCAGACCACCTTGACCCGCGCCGGGTCGTCGCGGAGCGCAGGATCGAGTGGAGCCGCGGCGGTGCCGATGTCATCGCCTCGCAGGACTCGACCAATCGCACCGGTCACTGCATCGACCGGCATGAAAGGCTCATCTCCCTGAACGTTTACGATGAGATCGAATTCCCCGAACTCCGGCCGCTGCGCGACTTCGGCGATCCGGTCGGTCCCGCTGGCGTGGTCGGACGAGGTCATCACCACTTCGACGGCCCACGGCGCCACAGCCTTCGCGATCTCCGCGCTGTCCGTGGCCATGACCACTCGGTCGACGCCGGGGACCTCCCGAACGCGCTCGATCACGCGGGCCACCATGGGCGCCCCGCCCAATGGGAGAAGGGGTTTTGACGGAAGTCGCGTGGAGCCGACGCGGGCGGGGACCACCAGCAGGACGGGCACGATGCAAAGTATCAGATGGAGCGCCCGCTGTCAAAATGCGTGCCGGACTGCCGTCGAAGCGCCTAAACGCTTGACAAACAACCGATTACGCTACAGCACCTGCGAGCGAGAGGAAGTTCGTGATCAGTTGCTTCCCGGCGCTGGTTCCTACCGATTCCGGGTGGAATTGGACCCCCCAGATCGGGTGGTCGCGATGCCGCATCGCCATGATCTCCTCGCCTTCCGGGCGATCTCCAGTCCACGCGATCACCTCCAGCGCCGGCGGCACGCTCGCGGGATCGACGATCAGGGAGTGATAACGCATCGCCTCGATCGGTGAGGGAACGCTGTTGAAGAGCGAATCCCCCCGGTGAACTACGGGGGAGGTCTTGCCGTGCATTACCCGTGCGGCACGTACCACCCTGGCGCCAAACGCCTCAGCCATCGCCTGGTGACCGAGGCAGACGCCGAGCACCGGAATCCCGGCCTCTCCCGCGGCCCTGATCAGGTCGACCGAGATCCCTGCTTCGCCCGGAGTGCATGGCCCGGGCGAGATCACGATCGCCTCTGGCGCCAGGGCGAGCGCCTCGGCAACCGTGAGGTCGTCGTTGCGCTTCACCGTGGGCTCGGCGCCCAGCTCGCCGAAATACTGCACCAGGTTGAACGTGAACGAGTCGTAGTTGTCGAGCACCAGCAGCATCGGCTCAGCCCCGCGGATGGAACTTGTGGTGGACTGTCCGAAGGTAATCGCGGTCGACGTGGGTGTAGATCTGCGTGGTCGAGAGGTCGGCGTGGCCAAGCATCTCCTGCACTGCACGAAGGTCGGCACCGCCTTCAAGAAGGTGCGTCGCGAAGGAATGCCGCAACGTGTGCGGTGTGACCCGCTTCTCGATGCCGGCCTGGGCGGCCCGCTTCTTCACGATTCCCCACGCACCCACGCGCGACAATGGCAACCCCCGCGCATTGAGCAACAGCCGGCTCTGTGATTCACCGTGATCGAGTGTGGGCCGGATCGTGTGCAGATAGACCGACACCGCCGACGCCACCGCGCGACCGACCGGAACGAGCCGTTCCTTGCGCCCCTTGCCGAAGGCGCGGACGAGGCCATCGCCCAGCATGACGTCGGCGATCCCCAGGTCGCAGAGTTCGGACACGCGAAGCCCTGCACCATAGGCGAGCTCGAGCAAGGTGCGGTCACGCCACGCCAGCGGCTCTTCGACTCGCGGCGCTTCGAGCAGCCGCTCGACTTCCGGAACCGAAAGCACTTCAGGAAGGGTGCGCCACCGCTTCGGCGTCTCGAGGCGGTCGCTCGGATCGCGCTCGACCAGCCCTTCGGCGGCAAGGAATCGAAACCAGGTGCGAACACCCGAGATGGTGCGGCGAATCGTCGCCCCGCTCAATCCGAGATCCTTGAGCAGGAAGATGAATTCTCGGAGCACCGGAGTGCTGATATCGCGCGGTCCGTCGATCCCTTTCGACCGAACGAATTCGGCGAGGCGCGTCAGGTCGCGCTGATAGGCGACGATGGTGTTGTCGCTGTGGCCAGCTTCGAGCGAAAGGTGATCGCGAAATGCGGTGAGATGAAACGCCGTCGCGACCGGCGTCGCGTTCACGGCGACGACGAGGCCGCTGCGGCGGATTCGGCGGCGACCAGCGTGGCAACCGCCATGACGGCGATCCCTTCGTGGCGCCCGATGAATCCCATTCCTTCGTTGGTCTTTGCCTTGACGGATACGGCGCCCGGGCCGACGCCGAGGACCTCGGCGAGTCGTTGCTGCATCGCCGTGATGTGCGGCGCGAGTTTCGGCGCATCGACGATGACGGTCACATCGGTCTGTTGCAACTGCCAGCCGGTCGCCTTGATGCGATCGTGGACATCGGCGAGGAGAACCATCGAGTCGGCGTTGCGATAGGCTGGATCGGTATCGGGAAAGAGCCGGCCAATATCACCGAGTGCGGCAGCCCCGAGCATTGCATCTGCGATGGCGTGGGCAACGGCATCCGCATCGGAGTGCCCCGCGAGCCCGCGCGGATTGGGGATGGTGACGCCGCCGAGAATCAGCGGGCGCCCGCCGGCGAATCGGTGCGAGTCGTAGCCGATGCCGACGCGCATCAGGCGACCGCAGCCAGCTGCTGGTCGAGAATCGAGTAATCCTGGCGCCGGCGCCGCGGCGTATACCCGGCGTCGCGAATCGCACGTTCCATCTCGCCGATTGTTGCGCGGTAGGTCGTCCCCGCCGCGGATACCACGTTTTCTTCCATCATCAGCGAACCGAAGTCGTTCGCGCCGAATCGTAGCGCGACCTGGCCGACCTTGAGTCCCATCGTCACCCAGCTCGATTGCAGGTTGGGGACGTTGTCGCAGATGATCCGCCCCATCGCCAGTGTTCGCAGATAGGTGACCGCGTCGGTCTTGACGTAGTCGCTCATCTCCGGCGTCCCATCCGGTTGCAGGGGCCAGCAGATGAACGCCGTAAAGCCGCCGGTGCGAGCCTGCAGGTCCCGCACGCGAATCAGGTGCTCGATCCGGTCGGCGTCGGATTCGCCGAGACCGTACATCATCGTCACTGACGTCTTCATCCCCTGCCGATGCGCCTCTTCCTGGACGCCGAGCCATTCTTCCGTCTGCGCCTTCTTCTTCGCGACGCGGGCGCGGACCTCATCGACGAGGATCTCTCCCCCGCCTCCGGGAATCGAATCGAGCCCCGCCTCGTGAAGCTGCCGCACCACTTCGGCAACGGGCATGCGGAATCGCTCGGAAAAGAAGACGACCTCGGAAGGCGAGAATCCGTGAATGTGAATCGGATGATGCGCCTTGATGTAGCGCATCAGTTCGAGATACCACTCGAACGGGATGTAGGGGTTGTGGCCGCCCTGCAACAGAATCTGCACGCCGCCGAGCGCCTTGCATTCGTCGATCTTGGCGCCGATCTGTTCGAAGGAGAGCACGTAACCGCTCTTGTCCTTCGGGCGGCGATAGAACGCGCAGAAACCGCAATCGGCAACGCAGACGTTGGTGTAGTTGATGTTGCGATCGATGATGTAGGTCACGACGTCGTCGCCGTGGTGACGATAACGTTCACGATCGGCCAGCGCGCCAAGCTCCAGGAGCGGTGCCCGCTGGTAGAGCTCCAGATAGTCACGGAATTCCGGCGAGTCGCGATTGACGCTCGACATCAGGCCGCCGTGAGAAAGGTGAGCGAGCCGTTCGGGACGAGGCCGTCACCCGCCAGTCGCCCGAAGAATTCGGTCAAGCCGGCGAGGTGCCGGTACGACAGATCGTAGTCGAGGTCGCCGAGATAGGCGCGGCAGGTCGACGCCGGGATACCAGTTCGTGCCGCGGCTTCATCCGCGATGAGGTCGAGATGCCCGACGCCCCATGCCCGCGAGGCAAGCAGATGTTCATGCACGGCAAGTGCGCCGGAGCGGTCACGATCGCGACGAGCGGCCCATACCGCGAAGACAAAGGGAAGTCCGGTCCACTCCTTCCACGCCAGCCCGAGATCCTGAAACACCGGATAAATCCCGCTGGCGCGCAGGTGGAGCGCTGCATCGCCGATCACCAGCACGGCGTCATGCGGCAGCGCTTGCAGCGCAGCCAGATCATTCGGCTCGGCGCGAGCAGTGGCGAACCGGGGAGTGACGCCCCAGCGATGCCGGCAGAGCAGCTCGAGGAGCAGATGCGAGGTGCGCGACGACGCCGTTCGCAGGACCGTTGCACCAGTCAAATCCTCTACCGGCCGCTTGCTGAAGAGCGCCACGCTGTGCACCGGACCATCGCACGAGATCGCCAGATTCGGCAGGAGGTGGTATGCCGCCGCATCGCGCGCGTATTCGACCGCCGAGACGACGCTGAGATCGAGTTCCCCGGCGGCGAGGAGGTCGTTGAGTTCGGCGGCAGTGGCGGAGACGACCGTGGCGGGAGGCGGAACGATCCCGCGATCCATCGCGGCGTAGACCGGTGCGGCGTTGATCCACGGGATCCGGCCGAGCTTCATGCGGCGTGCACCACCGGGAGCGTCATCCGGCGATCGCCGCCATGCGGGATGTCGAGCGTCGCAAAATCGGAGCGGACCGACTCATACAGCGAATTCCGTTCGACCGGCGTCTTCCCCGCGTCACGGATCATCGCGACGAGTCCCTCGTACGGCATGTGCATCTGGGTCCGCGCCCCGGCCTCGTGGTACACCCGCTCGTACACCACCGTTCCTTCGACGTCATCGCACCCGAACGACAGCGCCACCTGCGACATGAACGGGGTCACCATCGGCCAGTGCGTCTTGACGTGCGGCATCGAATCGAGGAAGAGCCGCCCGATGGCGATGTTCTTCAGGTCCTCGTATCCGGTTGTCGCTGTGCCGACACGACCAAGCTGTTCGCCGAGTTCGTTGTGCTCGGTGTGGTACGCCAGCGGGATGTAGGTGAGGAAACCACCGGTTTCGTCCTGCAGCTCGCGCAGCATCGTCAGATGCTCGATCCGATCGGCGGCCGTCTCGACGTGCCCGTACAACATCGTGCAGTTGGTCGGAATGCTGAGGGCGTGCGCTTCGCGGTGGACCTCGATCCATTCCTTGCCGGTGAGCTTCCGTTCGGCGATGGTGGCGCGCACTGCGGTGGAGAAGACCTCCGCACCACCGCCAGGGAGGGACGTCAGTCCCGCTTCCTTGAGCGCAAGGAGCGTGTCGCGGATGCTCTGCTTCTCGATCCGGGCGAGGTGGGCGATTTCGACGGCGGTGAGTGCCTTGATGTGCACATCGGGGTGCCGCTCCTTGAGCCCGCGGATCATGTCGGTGTAGTAGCTCAGCTTGAGCTTGGGATGCAGCCCGCCGACAATGTGAAACTCGCGCGTCGGCGATCCGGTCGCGCTGGCCGCTTCGTGATAGACCTCTTCGAGCGAGCGGGTGTAATTCCCTTCCTCTTTCGGCATCCGCGCAAATGAGCAGAAGGTGCAAGTGTTGCGGAGGATGCAGACGTTGGTGGGGTTGATATGCTGATTGGCGGAGAAGTAGACCCGATTGCCGTTGCGGCGCCGGTTGGCAAAATCGGCGAGCGTGCCGAGGCCGATCAGGTCGCTGGTTTCGTAGAGGGTTATCCCATCCGCGGCGTCGAGCCGGCGCCCTTCGGCGACGCGCTCCGCGATCGGCAGGAGCGCGGGGTCGCGGAGACGATCAATGGCCAGTACCTGGGTATCTCCCGGCATGGGTTGAAGTTAGCGCATTCGAGGGTGAGGCGGTACAGCGGGCCGCCAATCCGGCTCAGCGATCAGACGCCCCGTACCGCCAGCGTGGCGTTGTGGCCGCCGAATCCGAATGAATTGGAAAGCGCCACCCGGACCTTCGTCTTCCGCATGACGTTCGGAACGCAATCGAGGTCGCACTCGGGGTCGGGATCCGTCTGATTGATCGTTGGCGGAACCTCACCACGCGTGGCCACGAGCAGGGAGACCACCGCCTCGATCGCACCGGCGGCGCCGAGAGCGTGCCCCGTCATCGACTTTGTCGAGGCGAAGATCAGCTCCTTCGCCTTCTCCCCGAACACCGCCTTCACGGCGTTCGTCTCGGCGATATCGCCCTGCGGCGTCGACGTTCCGTGCGCGTTGATGTAGTCGACGTCATCCATCGAGATCTGACCAATCGACAGACAGCTCTGCATCGCCTGGATGGCGCCGCGGCCGTCGGGCGGTGGCTGCGTGATGTGGAAGGCGTCGGCACTGGCGCCGTACCCGATGATCTCGCCAAGAATGTTGGCGCCGCGCGACCGCGCGTGCTCGTACTCCTCGAGGACCAGCATCCCGGCGCCGTCGGCAAGCACGAATCCGTCGCGCCCGCGATCGAACGGCCGGGACGCTGCCGGCGGATCGTCGTTGCGCGTCGACAGTGCCTTCATGTTGGCGAATGCTGCGACGCTCAGGCCGGTGATGGCACCTTCGCAACCGCCGGTCAGCATCACATCGGCCAGCCCTTCGCGGATCAACTGCCACGATGTGCCAATCGCGTGCGCACCGGAAGAGCACGCCGAGACCGTCGCGAAATTCGGCCCTTGCAGATGGTATCGGATCGAGATCAGTCCGGCGGCGATGTCGGGAATGAACATCGGGACAAAGAACGGAGAGACGCGATCAGGCCCCTTCTGCAGGAACGCTTCGCAATTCTCCTGGAACGTCATCATTCCGCCGATCCCGGAGCCGACGATCGCACCGGCGCGCGACGGATTCGGGGCACCACCTTCCAGTCCGGCCTGCACCATCGCCTGATGCGCGGCGGCGATGCCGAGCTGCGCAAAGAGGTCGTAGCGCCTGGCTTCCTTCTTGTCGATGTACAGGGACGGATCAAATCCCTTGACCTCGCAGGCGAAGCGAACGGCCCAGTTGGTCGGGTCATACTTCGTGATGCGTGCCGCGCCCGACTTCCCGGCGAGGAGCGCCTGCCAGGTCTCGTCCACCGTGACCCCGACCGGGGTCACGAGGCCGAGACCCGTCACGACCACACGACGCATCCGGCTACTTCCCGAGCTTCTCGTGGAGATACTTCAGTGCATCCCCGACGGTGCGAAGCTTTTCGGCTTCCTCGTCGGGAATGTCGATGTCGAATTCCTTCTCGAATGCCATCACAAGTTCGACGGTATCGAGCGAATCCGCACCGAGATCCTCCATGAAGGACGCTTCCGGCGTGAGCTTTTCCCGTTCAACGCCAAGCTCCTCGACGATGATGTCCTTGACCTTCTCCTCCACGTCGCTCATCTGTTGCCTCGATTGCAGTGTTGAAGTGTTGGGTCCGATTCAGCCGATCATGCCACCGTCGACGATCAGCGTCTGGCCGGTAACATACGCCGACATCTCCGAAGCGAGAAACAGGACCGCTCCCGCGACCTCGTCCGGCCTTCCCAGGCGGGCGAGAGGGATCGAATCCAATAATGCAGCGCGCGTCGCCTCCGGCAAGGCACTTGTCATTGCGGTGTCGATGAACCCCGGCGCAATGCAGTTGACCAGGACGCCGCGCCCCGCGTACTCCTTGGCGACAGACTTCGTGAGGCCGATCAGGCCGGCCTTGCTCGCCGCGTAGTTGGCCTGCCCCTTGTTGCCGGTCACACCAACGACGCTGGTGATGTTGATGATCCGCCCCGACCGGCGCTTCATCATCCCCTTGATCACTCCCTGGATCGCAACGAACGCCGCGGTCAGGTTGGAGGCAATGACGGCATCCCAGTCGGCATCCGACATCCGGATCAGCAGATTGTCGTGCGTCACACCGGCGTTGTTGACAAGCATATCGATCGGACCGAGATCCTTCTCGCACGCGTCGATCGTCGATCGCATCGCGGCCCGATCGGTGATATCGCAACCGTAGCCGCGGACGCCGTCGCCGATCGCCGCGGCAGCCGTCGCGGCGCCCTCAGCCGAACGTCCGACAATCGCCACCCGTGCTCCGGCGGCGTGCAGCGTCACCGCGATCGCGTGCCCGATCCCGCGGGTTCCCCCGGTGACAAAAGCGACCTTGCCTGTCAGATCAATGGTGATGCTCATGCCGACATCCAGGCGTCGACCTGCGTCGCGGTGCCGAGCGCAGTGCACTTCGCCACCGGCACGATCCGCTTCAGCAATCCGGTCAGGACGTTGCCGGGGCCGACCTCCAGCCAATGCGCGTCGGGATGCATCTCGTGCAGCGCCCGCATCGATTCGACCCATCGGACTGGCGCCGTCAATTGCGCGCCAAGGGACGCAATCGCCTCTTCATGGGTGCGCGCAAGTTCCGCCGTGGCGTTGGCCATGACCGGAAACGCGGCGGCGCCAAACGGAGCGTGTGCCAGCGCATCGCGAAGACCGGCGGCGGCTGGTTCCATCAACGGCGAGTGAAACGCGCCGCTCACATTGAGGGCGATCACCCGCTTTGCGCCGGCGCTCTGACAGAGTTCTCCCGCGCGCGCGACGGCAGCCGGATCGCCCGATATGACGGTCTGATCGGGCGCGTTGAGATTGGCGGCTACCACGGTCAGCTCCGAATCAATCTCAGCCTGTGCGCATGCGACTTCGACATCCGTGGTCGCGAGTCCCAGAACCGCCGCCATCGCACCGGGACGGCTTTGCCCTGCCTGGAACATCAATTCACCGCGGCGGCGGACCAGACGTGCGGCGCCAGCGGCGTCGAGTGCACCACTCGCAACCCATGCGGAGTATTCGCCGAGGGAATGTCCCGCCGCCGCAACGACGCCCCGGAGTCGCGGCGCAATGATCGCGAGCACCGCGCACGAATGCGCGAGAATCGCCGGCTGTGCGTTGTAGGTCAGCGTCAGGTCGGCTTCGGGCCCATTCCACATCACCATCGTCAGCGGAGCGCCGAGCGCCTGATCGATCTCGGAGAGACGTTCCTTCGCCTGGGGATACCCTTCGGCGAGATCCTTCGCCATGCCGAGTTTCTGCGCGCCCTGTCCAGGGAAGAGGAGAATTGTTACCACCGGACCACCATGCTCGCCCAGGTGAAGCCGGCGCCGAACGACACCAGCATCGCGACCATGCCGGGCTTGAGCCGCCCTTCCTCGACCGCCTGCTGCAGCGCCAGCGGGATGCTCGCCGAGCTGGTGTTGCCATAGCGGTCGAGATTGACCATCACCTTGTCCATCGAGATGCCGGCGTGCTTCGCGGTCGCCTCGATGATGCGCATGTTGGCCTGATGGGGAATGAGGAGATCGATCGCGTCCGCTGTGAGACCGGCGCGGCCGATCGCCTCATCGACGGAACGGCTCATTGCCAGGACCGCCGACTTGAATACTTCGCGCCCGGCCATCTTGACCAGATGCTTCTTGTCGCGGAGCAACTGCTCGCCCAGCGGCTCGGCCGATCCGCCGCCGGGGATGTAGAGCAGCGGTGCGAGCGTGCCATCGGAACCGAGGTAGCTCGACAGGAGGCCGCGACCATCGCCGTTGCTGCGCCGTACCACGGCCGCACCGGCGCCGTCGCCGAAGAGGATCGCGGTCGACCGGTCTTCGTAGTCGACGATCGACGAGAGCTTCTCGGCGCCAAGGACCAGGATTGTGTCGCCCATGCCCGCGCGAAGGAGCCCGTCGGCGACGGTCAACCCGAAGAGCCATCCCGGGCACGCGGCGACCACATCGAACGCCCAGGCACGATCCGCTCCGATGATCGCCTGCAGGTCGCACGCGGCCGACGGCAGGCGTCGATCCGGCGTCACCGTGGCGAAGATGATTCCGTCGAGGTCGTGTGCGGTGATCCCGGCGCGATCGATCGCGATGCGAGCGGCCGCAGCGGTATAGCTCGACAACGTCTCGCCCGGTGCCGAGATGTGCCGTTCGCGAATGCCCGTACGTTCGACGATCCACTGATCGGACGTGTCGAGTGTGCGCTCGAGATCCGCATTGGTGAGGAGGCCGGCGGGGACAGCTGCGCCGAGGCCCGCAATGACCGCGACTGGAGGAAGGGTCACGACGCGGTGACGGGTTCGCGCCGCGCCATCTCCGCAGCGATGTGCGCGCTCAGCCCGCTGCGCACAGATTCCGCTGCCCTGCGGATGGCGTTCTTGATCGCGCTCGCGTTCGACGACCCGTGGCAGATGATCGCCACGCCACGAATGCCGAGCAACGGTCCGCCGCCATACTCGGCATAATCGAGGAAGCGCATCAGCGGCTGGAGGTCGCTCGCCTGAAGGAGCGCGGGATTCTCCTTGCGGATCAATCCGGTGACCAGCGGCCCCATCGATTCGTAGAACTTGAGGACCGCGTTGCCGGTGAATCCGTCGCAGACCACGACATCGATCTGTCCATGTTCGGGATGCGGCACCACGATGTCGCGCCCCTCGATGTTCCCGACGTAGCGGATGCGCGGCTGCGTGCGGAGCGCCCGGTGGGTTTCGCGAACGACTGCGGTTCCCTTTTCATCTTCGCTGCCGACGTTGAGCAGCCCGACGGCGGGACTCTCACGGCCGACGACGTCCCGCATGTAGATGCTGCCCAGGCGGCCGAAGTTGACCAGCTCCTTGGAGGTGCAGTCGACGTTGGCACCTGCGTCGATGACCAGCACGACGCTGTCGGCCGTGGGAAACGGCGACGCGACCGCAGCGCGATCGACACCCTCGTGCAGTCCGAGCATGATCGTCGCCGCTGCAAGGGTTGCCCCGGTATTTCCCGCGGAGACAAACGCGTCAACCTGATTGTCGCGGTGCAGGCCAAATCCGATGACCAGCGAGGATTTGGGCTTCTTGCGCACGGCAGCAAGCGGCCTTTCGTCCATGCCGATCACGTCTGGCGCGTCGACCACCTTGAGGCGCGCGGGATCGACGTCGCGATGCCGCGCGAGGTGGGACTGAATGAGATCGGCGCGGCCAACCAGCGTGAGTTCGATGTCGGCCGGGAGTTCGCGCAATGCCAGCACGGCGCCATCGACCTCGGGGGCCGGGGCGCCGTCACCCCCCATCGCGTCGAGCGCGATGCGGATCACGGCCTACTGGTCCTCGATCTCGAGCCGCTTCTTGCCCGCGTAATAGCCGCACGACGGGCACACCCGATGGGGGAGCCGGGGAGCGCTGCAACGCGGGCAGGCCTGGGTGGGGATTCCCTGCGCGGTATGGTGGCCGCGGCGCAGGCGCTTGCGCGATTTCGACATCTTTCGCTTCGGGACAGCCATCGGTGCCTCAGTTGGTCGAGCCGGTCCGCGCGCAGGCGCACGGTCCAGCGTTCAAGTCAGCGCCACAGCTGGCGCAGAATCCCTTGCAGTCCGGCCTGCACAGCGGAAACGCCGGAACCCGGAGCGCCAGCTCTTCCCGGATCGCCGGGGTGATGTCCACCGACTCGGCGTCAGCGGCAAGCTCGTAGACACCTGGATCTTCCACCAGCGTGGGGTCGGCCGAAAAGAGCACGTCCACGTCTTCGTCGACGACCAGCGCCACGGCGGTCAGGCAGCGGCGGCACTCCCCCGCGATCCCGGCCCGCAGATGGCCTCGCCAGAAATAGTCGCCGCTATCCGTCGCCTGAAGGGCACCGTCGATTTCGACCGGGCCAGTCAATTCGATCTGAAGCCCGGAAAACGCCGGATCGTCCGGACTGATGGTCGCCCTGGTGCGAAGCGGTTGACCCCTGAAGTCCCGAACGTTCAGCCGAAGCATAGCCCTCAAAAATAGCCGGAAAAACCCACTTCGGTCAAGCCGAGCCGAGGAGGGCTAACTCACGCTCCGGAAAGAAGAAAGCGATCTCCCGGGCGGCGTTTTCGTCACTGTCCGATCCGTGCACCGCGTTCCGCCCCTTGGACTCCGCGAACAGCTTGCGTACCGTCCCGGCTGCCGCCTCTGCCGGGTCGGTCGCCCCGATCGTCGTCCGCCATGACGCCACGGCGTTCTCCTTTTCGAGGGCGAGGGCGATCGTCCGGCCCGAACTCATGAACGACACCAGCTCCTCGTAAAACGGCCGGCCGCGGTGCACCTCGTAGAACGCCTCCGACTCGGCCCGGGTCAGTTTCACCAGGCGCATGGCACGGATGAGATATCCCGCATCCTCGATATGGGCCAGGATCTTCCCCGCCTTGCCACCCTCGAAGGCGTCCGGCTTGACCATGGCGAACGTCCGATTGCCAGCCATTACTTCATCCTCTCCTTGAGCAGTCCGACCACGTCGGCCGGGCGACGCATGATCCCGATCCCCGCCGCCTCGAATGCAGCGAATTTCTCGTCGGCAGTGCCGGCTGATCCGGAGATGATCGCACCGGCGTGCCCCATCCGCCGACCTTTGGGAGCCGTCTGCCCTGCCACGAATCCGACCACCGGTTTCTTGACGTGCAGCTTGATGTACTCGGCCGCCTCCTGCTCCGCGGTCCCGCCGATCTCACCGATCATGACGATCGCCTCGGTACCCGGATCAGCATTGAACGCCGCGAGGACGTCAATGAAGTTGGTGCCGACGATCGGATCGCCGCCGATCCCGACGCAGGTGCTCTGCCCGAGACGGCTGCCGGTGAGATGATGAACCACCTCGTAGGTCAGCGTCCCCGACCGAGAGACGAGTCCAACCGAGCCGGGAGTGCAGATCGACCCCGGAATGATGCCGACCTTTGCCGCGCCGGGCGTGATCAACCCAGGACAGTTTGGTCCAATCAGCCGGACCCGCCGCTCGGCGAGGAACGGCATGACGGTCGTCATGTCGAGGACCGGCACACCTTCGGTGATGCACACGACCAGCGGAATCCCGGCGTCGGCGGCTTCCTCGATTGCACCGGCGGCCATCGCCGGCGGCACGTAGATCACGGCGCAGTTCGCACCGGTCGCCCCAACCGCCTGTTCGACGGTGTTGAACACCGGCACTTTCGATTCGAACTGCTGGCCGCCTTTCCCTGGCGTTACGCCGGCGACGACGTTGGTGCCGTACTCGATCATCTGCTTCGCGTGGAATGAACCTTCCCGGCCGGTGATCCCCTGCACCAGCAACCGGGTCTCTTTTCCGATCCAGATACTCACGCCGCCTCCTTCGCCAATGCCACGGCTTTCGAGACGGCGGCATCCATGTCGTTCATCGCGCTCATCCCGGCGCCATCGAGGATGCGGAACGCTTCCTTCTCGTTCGTTCCGGTCAGGCGAATCACGATCGGTACGCCGACCTTGAACTGCTTCGTCGCCGTCACGATGCCGTTGGCGACATCATCGGTGCGGGTAATCCCGCCAAAGATGTTGAAGAGGATCACTTTCACGCGGGGATCGGCCGTGATGATTCGCAATGCGTTGACGACCTTTTCCGGATTCGACGATCCACCGATGTCGAGGAAATTCGCCGGCTCGCCGCCGTAGTACTTGACCAGGTCCATCGTCGCCATCGCCAGACCGGCGCCGTTCACGACACAGCCGACGTTGCCGTCGAGCTTGATGAAGGTCAGCGATGCGTGGCGCGCCGTGACCTCGCTTGATTCCTCCGCCGACTCATCGCGCAGTGCGGCGAGATCGGGACGCCGATCGAGTTCATTGTCGTCGATCACCATCTTGGCATCGAGCGCCAGCACTGTTCCGTCAGGGGTAGTGGCCAGCGGATTGATTTCGGCGAGCGAACAGCCGTTCGCCATGAAGACGCGGTAGAGCTGATGCATGATCTTCATCGCCGCGCGTGCCTGCGCCCAATCGGTATACAGCGCGAGCGCGAGCTTGAGGGCCTGGTGCGGGAGAAGCCCGTAGCGCGGGTCGACGGCGAGCCGGGTGATCTTTTCCGGCGTCTTCGCCGCGACCTCTTCGATATCGATCCCGCCGGCGCTCGACACCATGAACACCGGCTTCTGGGTCGCGCGATCGAGAATCAGTCCGACATAGCTCTCGCTGGCGATTTCGGCCGCCGGTACCACGAGCACCTTCTGGACGACGAGGCCCTTGATCTCCATGCCGAGAATCCTGGAGGCGGTCGTTTCGGCTTCCTCCGCACCCTTCGCCAGCTTGACGCCGCCGGCCTTTCCCCGGCCCCCGGCATGCACCTGCGCCTTGACGACGACTGTTCCGCCGATTCGTCGCGCGATCGCCGCGGCGTCCGCCGCGGTCGTCGCCACGTCGCCTTCCGAAAACGGCACGCCGGCGTCCTTGAGGAGGGCGCGGGCCTGATATTCGTGCAGATTCACACAACCCTCGATGCTGAGTTGGCGCTCACCTGTGAGAAAACTGCGTCCGTTCCGCCTCGCGACGACTCGCGGGCGGGATCGGAACGCCGGGCACAAAGTAGCGGCGGCAGAAGGTGGACGGTATCTCCGCGCGGACTCGCGGAGCTAGTGGCCGTGCGGCAGGAGGACTTCGTGCAACGCCTCGAACGCGCGGCCGAAGGCGGTCAGATCGCCGCGCTGGAATGCGGAATCGGCGCGGCGGACCCAGGCGCGGGCAGCGTCGAGGACTGTCGACGCGTCTGGTCCGCGCGCAGCGGTATCCACCCCAGCCTGCCCTGCCGCCGCCCAACCGGCACCGACGCTTCGCCCACCCGTGACGTGGTCTGCGATGGCGGTGCCGATCCAGAGCAGCGTCGGGACTCCCCTCCGCGGCAACGCGAACAATGGTTGCCACGCCGTCGCCGGATCATGGCCGCTGGTCCACCGCACACCGCGCCAGATGACCGAGTCGCCGCCGGCCGCAACCGAGTCGCGAAGGTGGAGCACCTCGGCGGAGCGGCTCCAGTGGCGGATCAATTCGCTCCGGCTGTCGGCGGGAAATCCGTCGGATTCAATCGGTGACAGCCGCAATTCGGGCGTGCCATTCCGCCGGAACGCCGTCACGACCGACGCGACGGTCCCCCGCGACGGATCGGCAAGCGCGATCTGGCGCCCCGGTGTCGAATCGTCGATCCACGTCGGCACCGGCACGGCGACTGGTCCGGACGGAGCCTGCCGTTCGCCGGCGTTCCACGTCAATCCCTCGAGGACCGAGATCTGGACGTCGAACCAGAGCGGTGGATACGGCAGCGCGCGCCGCAGGTCGGCCGGCATCGACGCCGCCGGCGCAATCAACCCACCGATCGTGCGCCGCCACGACGCGCCAAGCGAGTCGGCACCGGGATCGAGATAGAAACGGGTCTCGCCGCTGGCGACATCGACCGTGCACACGACTTCCGGGACGACGCCAGCCACGCGGTCGTCATCCCAGTGGGCCCGTGTCGCCATCGGAATGCGGTCGACGACTGACATGCCCTGGACCACCCACACCGGCCGGTCGTCGACGACCACCACGTCGGCTGGCAGCCAGGAAAACATCGGCAGGATCGCAGTGGCACGTGCCGCCGGATCGAGGTGCCAATCGAACGCGGCCTGCTGCGGATCGCGGAGCATCCCGGGCTCCTGCCGGGCCCACGCCAGCAGGAGACGGCGCAGCGGACCGCCGGCATCGACGCCATCCCGCACCGCAGCCCACCCCGGTGCGCGCGGCCGGATCCTCGGATCGGCGAGCGACCTCCACACCGCACCGCCTGCGGCGTCAGCGGCGGTGGATCGGACGAACTGTGCGCCGCCCGCGATTGTGGTTGCCCCATCGACCGCGGCCTGCAGGTCGAGTCGCGGTTCATCGGCTCGATACGACGCGACCAGCCACGCCGGAACTCGGCGCCCGCTATCTGCCATCGCCACGGCGGTCGTCGCTTCGGGGATACCGCCGGCGCGTTCCGCCACGCGGTCGAGCAACGGCGGATCCCAGATCGCTGTCACGATGGGGAGGGTATCGGGCCCGACCGGCTGATCGCCAAGTCGCAACCCCCACGCCAGCTCGTCGAGATGGCGCATCGTCGCGAGCCGCTCGCCGGCCGGGGTAGCGTGGTCTGCGAGGGCGGGCACGACGAACCGCTGCAGCCCGGCACCGAGGCACAGAACGATCCATGCCCCGACGAGGACGCTGACCTTTCCGCGCAACGCCCAGAATACGGTCAGCAGTGCAGTCGCAACCGCAACGCCGGCCATCACCTGTGCACTGTGCGACACCAGGGCGGCACCGTCCATCGTCAACGACCGATAGTCGGAAGCCGCCAGGTGAAATGGCGCGAGGAGATAGCCGATGGCGATGACGCCGGCCAGTGCTGCGAGGAGGCCGCCAAGATGGCGCTGTGCATCGGCATGCAGGGTGACGGCGTAGCGTCCGACCCGCCGGATTGCGCCGATCCCGGCGTAGAGCGCCACGCAAAAGCCGAATCCCAGCACGACCAGCAGGACCAGGAAACGGAGGCCGAGATCCCACGCAGGAAGCTGCGCCGTGAAGACGCCGATATCCTGGTGCAACAGCGGATCGACGATGCCATAGTGTGCCCCCTGCCACGCGAGCACCATCGGCTCTCGCCATGCATGGGCCCCGCTCCCGGCGATCAGTCCGAGGAGCACACCGGATGCGATGGCTCCGGCGAGGAGGAACCGGACAGGCACAGCTTCGCGCAACTGCAGATTCCCGATGCGGTGCGACACCTGCACCGAGGTGATCGTTCGTGCGACAAGGAGGGCGTGGAGGGCAAACCAGGTCGAGGCGACGACAATCGCGCCGACATCGAGCGCCAGGCCGAGGAGCCGCCAGCCGGTGACAAACGAAGCAGCCGGGGACGAGATGGTTGCGGCCCACCAGCGTTCCGCGACCAGTTCGACCGTCCACCGGCCGACGAAAAGCACCGCGAACGCGGCAACGATTGCCCCGATCAGCCGGCGAGTTCGGGGCGTCATCGCGCTACCCGCGAACCCCCCGTGCGGCGAGCCATTCCATCAGCTCTGCGTGATGCGCGTCGCGGGCCTCGGGTGTGGTTCCCTCGAATCGGAGCACCAGAACCGGCTGCGTGTTGGAGGCGCGAATGAGCCCCCATCCATCCGGATAGGTGATCCGCACCCCATCAATCGTCACGACGGGATAGCGCGCCCCGAAGTAGGCAATCGCTTCGTCGACCAGTGCGAATTTTCGCGCATCATCGCACGCCACTCGCAACTCGGGCGTCGCGTACGTCGTAGGAAGATCGGCGAGGAGTGCGGCAACGCCGCTCGGGCCGTGCGAGACGATCTCGAGCAGCCTCGCCGCCGCAAACAACGCATCGTCGAAGCCGAACCAGTCCCCGCCAAAGAAGATGTGTCCGCTCATTTCGCCGGCGAGCGGTGCGCGTTCCTCCTTCATCTTTGCTTCGATCAGCGAATGGCCTGTTTTCCAGATCACCGGCCGCGCCCCGGCCGCGGTGAGTGCCTGCGGCAAGACCTCCGAGCATTTCACATCGAAGATCACGGCAGCGCCTTCGCCGAAGCGCCGCACCGCGTCGCGACCGAAGACCACCAGGAGTTGGTCGCCCCAGATCGGCCGGGTGTGTTCGTCGACTGCCCCGATACGATCGCCGTCGCCGTCGAAGGCGATGCCGAGTTCGGCCTGCTCTTCGCGCACCACGCGCTGCAGGTCGACGAGGTTCGCCGCCACGGTCGGATCGGGATGATGATTCGGGAAGGTGCCGTCGCTCTCGGCGAAAAGGGGAATCACCTCGGCGCCGAGGTCACGCAGCGTCTCGATCGCGACGAGCGACATCACGCCGTTGCCGCAGTCCACCGCGACGCGGACCGGCCGGCGCAGCGTGTGACGCTCCACGATCGCCGCACGATATCGGGCGAGAACGGTGTCGTTGGATTCCTGCCGTCCCGACCCGGTCCGGTACTGTTCGGCCTCGATCCGGTCGCCCAGCGCGGCGATCGACGGGCCGTGCAGCGACTCTCCTGCCAGGACGAACTTGAAACCGTTGAATTCCGGCGGATTGTGCGAGCCGGTCACCTGCACGCCGCCATCGGTGCCGAGGGCCTGCACCGCATAGTAGAGTGCGGGCGTCGGCAGCGAGCCCACATCGACGACGCTTGCGCCGGTCGACAGGATGCCGCGCCGGAGCGCCTCCGCAAAACCACCACTCGACGGCCGGTTATCGCATCCGACGGCGATGCGCGCACCGGTGCCAACGTGATCGATCGCCGTACTCCCGAACGCCCGGCCAAGATGTTCCGCGAACTCGAGCGTCAACTCCGAGCCGATCAGTCCACGGACGTCGTACTCCCGGAAAACCGCGCGCGGGATCTTCATCGCGCACCCACCGGCGCGGTCACCTGCCGCAGCTGCACTGCCTCCTGCGTTGCAAAATTCAGCACGGGGTTGGGCCAGACGCCGAGAAGGAGGATGGCAAAGACACAGAGCGCCACCGCGATGCGGGCCGGTCGCGGGAACTTGATTGTCTGGTGCGCCTGCCGTGTGCGCGTCGGCTTGAGCGTCATCGCGAGAACGACCGGGAGGTAGTAACCGATGGAAATCGCGCTACCGATCACTGCAACTACCGGGAGAATGATCTGCCCCTGGCGCAGCGCGGCAGAGAGCAGGAACCACTTCCCGATGAAGCCGAACGTTCCCGGGAAGCCGAGCAGCGACAGCATGCATACGCTCAAGCCCATCGATGCGAATGGTCGGACCGTAAAGAGCCCCTCGAGGTCGGTCAGCAGCACGGTACGGGCACCGGCTCGTTCGATAGACGCCAGAATGCCGAACGCAGCCACAATCGTGACGGCGTACGACAGGAGGTAAATCATCACAGCCGCGTTGCCGTCGTTGGAGTGGGCCCACACCGGCAACAGGAGATAGCCGGCGTGCGCGATGGCGCTGTACGCCAGCATCCGCTTCATCGACGTCTGTGCCAGCGCCGTCAGGTTCCCGATCAGAATCGTCACCAGGGCGAGTCCGAAGACGATTGGCTGCCAGAGTGACGTCAGCGACGGGAAGACCTGGTTCAGCACCCGCAGCAGCGCGAAGAACGCCGCCGCCTTGACCCCCGCGGCCATGAACGCCGTGATCGGCGTCGGCGCCCCCTCGTAGACGTCGGGAGCCCAGGCATGGAACGGCACCGCGGCAATCTTGAACGCAAAGCCGATCACAATGAGCCCCATCCCGAGCTTGGCCATCAGCGTCGGTGGTGTCGCCGCAAACTGGGCGCCGATCAGTTCGAAATTGAATTGTCCGGTGGCGCCGTACGTCAGCGCGATGCCGTACAGCAGGAATCCGGACGCGAACGCACCGATCAGGAAGTACTTCAACGCCGCTTCCGCGGATGCTCGACGCGTGCGATCGAATCCGGCGAGGATGTACACCGAGATCGACATCACCTCGAGGCCGAGGAAGAGCGTGATCAGGTCGGCCGAACCGGCGAGGAGCATCATCCCGACCGTCGCCAGCATCAGCATCGGGTAGTACTCGGGGGCGAGAATCCCCTGGCGGATCAGCCAGCGTACCGACAGGATCGTCACCGCACCCGCAATCCAGAGCAGCAGCGCATCGCTCGCGAACCGGAATCCGTCGAGCGCGATCATGAACGACAATCCGGCCGGGCGTGCATGGTTCCAGGCCAGCCACCCGGTCGCGAGGACCGCGAGCACGTAGCCGACGATCGAAAGTGCGCCCGCCGTGCGCATGTCGTAGCCGTCACGGTGCCGCCACGCCACGTACAGGAGCACCACCAGCGCCCACGCCGAGAGCACCAGTTCGGGGAGGAGTGCGAGCGTCGCACCGCCGGCGGAGGAGAGGTCGATCTGCACTATTGCGCCTCCACGTGGCCGGGGCCCGGAAGCGTTGCAGGCGGCAGCGCGGGCTGCACCATCTGGACGTACGCCCGCGCGGCACCCTCGGTGCGACGCAGCAATGGCGCAGGATAGAGGCCGACCCAGATCATCGCCGCAATCAGCGGACCGACCACCGCCAGTTCGCGGAGATTGAGGTCGCCGATGCCTTCATTCGCCGGGTTGGTGAACCGGTTGAAGAAGACGCGCTGCGTCGACCACAGCATGTACCCCGCGGAGAAGATCACCACCGTCGCCGCGATCGCCACCAGGTACGGATAACGCCCGAACGAACCGAGGAGCACGAGGAATTCCCCGACGAATCCATTGAGACCGGGGAGGCCGATCGACGAGAACGCCGTGATCACAAACGCCGTCGCCAGGAGCGGTGTGACGCGAGCGAGGCCGCCGAAATCGGCGATCCGTCGCGTATGTCGCCGCTCGTACAGCATGCCGATCATGAAAAACAGCGCGCCGGTCGAGAGCCCGTGCGACACCATCACCACGATCGCTCCCTGCACGCTTTCGACGGTACTCCCCCAGATGCCCAGCATCACGAAACCGAGGTGGGATACCGACGAGTAGGCGATGAGACGCTTGAGGTCGGGTTGTACCATCGCCACCAGCGCGGCGTACACGATCCCGATCACCGCCAGCGTGGCCATGACCATTCCGGTGGTCTTCGACAGGGCGAACATCGGGAAGAACGGGATCGCAAATCGGAGGAACCCGTACGTCCCCATCTTGAGCAGGATCACCGCGAGGTCGACCGATCCGGCCGTCGGCGCCTCCGTATGCGCGTCGGGAAGCCAGGTGTGGAACGGAAAGAGCGGCACCTTGACGGCGAAGGCGAGCGCGAACGCCACGAAGAGCCACGGCGCCCACGGCCCGAACAACTGCGCGTGCGACAGCAGATTGGTATACGAGAATGAATACACCCCCGTCTGCTGGCCGATCACCGCAACCATCCAGATGATCGCGACCAGCATCAGGAACGATCCGACGAAGGTGTAGATCACGAACTTCGTCGCCGCGTAGATCCGGTTGCTGCTCCCCCAGATCCCGATCATGAAGTACATCGGAATCAGCAGCGTTTCCCAGAACATGTAGAAGAGGAAGAGATCGGTGGAGACGAAGACGCCGAGCATCCCGGTGTTCAGTGCCATCAGGAGTGCGTAGAAACCGCGCTGCTTCTGGTCGACGCTCCGCCAGCTTCCCCACACCACGAGCGGCAGCATGATCACCGACAACAGGACCATCAGGACCGACAGTCCGTCGATGCCGACCCGGTACCCGATACCGAACTTGGGGAGCCAGGTCACATCGGTGACGAACTGCATCCCGGTCACCGTCGGGTCGAACGCCCACCAGAGGCCGATGCCGAGAAACAGTTCGGTCAGCGCCACCGCAAACGCGATGTACCGCGCGGCACGGACCGGCGAGAAGAGAATCGCCGGCATCGCCAGTACCGGGAGGATGAGCAGCACATGGATGATCCAGTGCGAATAGCTGATCGAGGCAAGGAATTGCGCCATCGGTTACCTCACCAGCGAGCGGAGAATGATCACCGCACCCGCGACGAACATCGTGACATAGAATGTCGTCTGTCCGTTCTGCAACCGGGATCCGAGCCAGCCGAGCCCCTCGGCGACCCGTGCCGTCCCGCCGACACCGATGCGATCGACCAGGAAGGCATCGGCGGTCTGCCAGAGGACGCGACGCGACAACCACACGACCGGATCAACCAGGACCTTCTGATAGATCTCGTCGACGTAATACTTGTGATACAGCAGCTTGGCCACTCCGTGCTCGGGTGGCGCACGATCCGGCGTGACGATCGCCTGTCGCTCGGTCACCATCGTCCCCGCGACGAGGCCGACGACCGCGGCAACGATCGCCAGTCCGATCAGCAGCATCCCGGTGGGCCCCTCCGCGCTGGGCGCCGGCCCCAGCGTTGCCCGCGCGACGGCGGTCACCGGCTCCAGCCAATGCTCGAGCCAGCTGTTCCCGCCCGCAAAGCTCGGCAGATTGACCAGGCCGCCGACGACGCTCAGCACGCCCAGCACCGCGAGCGGTCCCGTCATGAGCCAGGGCGCTTCGTGCAGATGTGACATGGCGCCTTCCGGGCCACGGAATTGGCCGAGGAACGTCATCGCCACCAGACGCGCCATGTAGTACGCGGTCATCAGCGCCGCGACCAGCCCCAGTGCCCAGCACACCATGAACACCGGGTTGTGCATCCCCTGCGCGAATGCCGCGCCGAGAATCTCGTCCTTCGAGAAGAAACCGGCGAACGGCGGAACACCGGCGATCGCCAGCGTCGCGATCAGCATGAGCGTGAAGGTCCACGGCATCGCGCGACGCAGCCCGCCCATGTTGCGCATATCCTGTGCGTCGGCATGCGAGTGCGCATGGTGCAGGCCATGATGCATTGCGTGGATCACACTCCCGGCGCCGAGAAAGAGGAGCGCCTTGAAGAAGGCGTGCGTGATCAGATGGAAGATCCCCGATGCGAACGCGCCGGTGCCCACGCCGAGGAACATGTACCCCAGCTGCGACACCGTCGAATACGCCAGCACCTTCTTGATGTCGTACTGGCGAAGGCCGATGCTCGCGGCAAAGAACGCCGTGACCGCCCCGACCACCGCGACGACTTCGAGTGCGGTCGGCGCCAGCGCGAAGATCGCCGACGTGCGGACCACAAGGAACACACCCGCCGTCACCATCGTGGCTGCGTGGATCAGCGCGGAGACCGGCGTCGGGCCCGCCATGGCGTCGGGCAACCAGACGTACAGCGGGATCTGCGCCGACTTGCCGGTGCATCCGAGGAAGATGCAGAGCGCGATCAGCAACACCATCCCGTCGCCCGAGTGGAAGACGGTGCCCACCTGGGCAGTGATGCCGCTGTAGTCGAGCGTCCCCAGTGTCCACCAGAGCAGGAACATCGCGATCAGCACGCCGAAATCGCCGATCCGGTTGGCGAGGAACGCCTTCTTCCCCGCGTCCGAGTTGGCGTCGACCTCGAACCAGAAGCCGATCAACAGGTACGAGCAGAGCCCGACCCCTTCCCAGCCGATGAACGACACCGGCAGCGACGCCCCGAGAACCAGCACCAGCATGAACGCGACGAAGAGATTGAGATACGAGAAATACCGCGCGTATCCCGGGTCGCTGTACATGTAGCCGGCGGAATACAGATGAATCAGGCCGCCGACGCCGGTGATGATCAGCATCATCACGACCGAGAGATGGTCGACCTGGAAGGCAAGGTCGATCGAGAACCGAGGCGTCACCGGCAGCCAGTGCCAGAGCACCACCTGAATCGCCGTCTGCGAGCTCCGCGCGAGTTCGGCGAACACCGCGACGGTCACCGCGAACGCGGCGAGCATGACCCCGACCCCGACGTATGACGCGAGTCGCTTCGCGTCGGGGCGCCGGAGCGCAAGTCCCCCGTTGATCGCGGCGCCAAGGAGTGGGAAAGCCACCGCGAGCCAGACCAGTTGGATCACGCGTCAGCCCTTGAGAAGATTGATGTGCGCCAGATCGACTGACTGGGTGTGCCGGAAAATCGCGAGAATGATCGCCAACCCTACCGCCGCTTCCGCCGCCGCCACCGTCATCACGAAGAAGACCATGATCTGTCCGCCCACGCCGTGCAACTGCGCCAGCGCGACGAAGCTCAGGTTGACGGCGTTGAGCATCAGCTCGACGCACATGAAGACGACGATGGCATTGCGCCGGATCAGGACGCCCGCGACTCCGAGCACGAACAGCACCGCCGACAGCGCCAGCGAAGGTCCCAGAAGCATCAGAGTTTCTTCTTCGCGAGGACGACCGCGCCGACGACCGCGGCCAGGAGAAGGATCGACGTGACTTCGAACGGAACGAGGTAGCCGGTAAAGAGTGGCTGCGCCACGCTGCCGACGGCGCCCTGCGCGGCCTGCGATGTTGCCAGCGCCGCACCATCGGGAAAGACCAGCGCCGGATTCGCCGTCCCCGGCATCGTCGAGATCTCTCCCGCCAGCCGCTGCGGTGTATAGGTGTGCAGCGTGACGAGCGTCGCGCCGAGCACCGCCGTAACACCGACACCGACCACCCACCCCGGCCACCGCTTCCACTCGCGCGGCACCTCCTCGAGGTTGAGCAGCATGATGACGAAGAGGAACAGCACCATGACTGCGCCGGCGTAGACCAGCACCTGGATCGCGGCGATGAACTGTGCCTGGAGGATCACGAAGATCGCCGCCAGCGCGAACATCGTCGACACCAGCCAGAGCGCCGCCGACAGGGCGTTGCTCCGGGTGATGCACAGCAGCGCCGACCCGACCGACCAGACTGCGAAGATCCAGAACACTACCGCGGCGGTATTCACCTCACTCGCCCCGCGGATCGGAAGGATCCCACAGCGTCGACACCGGATGAGTCTGCGCCGAGAGCCGCTCCAGATCGTACACGAAGCGATCGCGGGAGTATTCGGAATTCTCGTAGTGCACGCCGACGTGAATCGCTTCTTCCGGGCACACTTCCTGGCAGTATCCGCAGAAGACGCAACGGAACTCGTCGATCTCGTAGATCAGCGGATACCGGTTGCCAAGTTCGTCCTCGCCCGGGACCAGCTTGATGCAGTTGGCGGGACAGATCTGCGGGCAGAGCCCGCATGCGACGCACTTCGACCGCCCCTGCTCGTCGGTCAGCATCCGGTGCGTGCCACGCCACCGGGTCGAGATCCGCCAGTCGTCGGTGCTCTTCATCTCGGGGTACTGCATCGTCACCCGGGGCTGGAACATGTGCCGGAAGGTGAGCGCCATCCCCTTGAGCGTCGCGCGGACGTACGACACTTCCTTCTCGGGACGCTTGAGGACCTTCACGCCGATGGCCATCAGGCCGCTCCTTCGCGAATCGCGCGCCGGGACCGCGCTCGCGGTGCGACGCCGCGCACCACTCGGCCCCGATCGAGCAGGAAGAAGAAGAGCCAGCCGAGGAAGAGGTTCAGCGCGAAGAGCGCGAGGCCAAGCGCCCTGGGGTCGGTCCACCCGAATCCGCGCTCGACCACCTCGATGGCGATCGCCGTGACCATGATGTAGCCGAGTGACAGCGGGAGCAGGAGCTTCCACCCGAGTGCCATCAGCTGATCGTACCGGAACCGCGGCAGCGTCCACCGGATCCACATCACGAAGAAGATCCAGAAGAACGTCTTGACGAAGAAGACCGCACCGGTCACGATCGCCTGGATCAGGCCGCCCTGCTCGTCCCAGTGCGTGAAGGGAATGTCCCACCCGCCAAAGAAGAGCGCCGCCACCATCGCCGACACCGTCACGATGTGCGCGTATTCGGCGATCATGAAGAGCGAGAACTTCATGGCGCTGTATTCTGCGTGATAGCCTGCGACCAGTTCCGATTCCGCCTCGGGCAGATCGAATGGCAACCGATTCGTCTCCGCGAATCCCGAGATCAGGAAGACGAAGAACGACAGGAAGACGGGGAAGATGAACCAGAGCCCGTGCTGCTGCTGGGTGATGATCTCGCTGAACGAGGCATTCCCCGACAGGAGCAGCACCGGAATCAGCGACATCCCCATCGCCACTTCATATGAAATCAGCTGTGCGCTCGCGCGCAGACCGCCGAGGAGCGAATACTTGCTGTTGGATGACCACCCCGCGAGTGCCACGCCGTAGACGCCGAGGGACGAGAACGCGAGGATGAAGACGAAGCCGATCGGCAGGTCGGCGACCGACATCGGCATCAGCCCATGATACGAGATGGCGCCGATCACCGGCCAGGTGACGTCGAAATTCACCATCAGCGGTGCCGCGAGCGGGATGACCGCAATCAGCATCACCGCGGGGATGAACGAGAGCGCCGGCGCCAGAAGAAAGAGGACCTCCGTCGCCGAGCCGGGGCGCGTCTCTTCCTTGATGAAATTCTTGATGCCGTCGGCTGCGGGCTGGAGGATCCCGAACGGCCCGACCCGATTGGGGCCCGGGCGATTCTGCATCCACCCTGCCACCTTGCGCTCCATCAAGGTGAGGAGCGCCACGCCGACCATCACCATCGTGAAGACAATCAGCAGCTTCAGGATGGCAAGGAGGAGAAATCCTTTTTCGAGCGGCGTCACGTCGTGGCCTCCTGGCGCTGACCGATCGTCAACCCGCCAAAGCCGAGATCACGATACGTCACACCCGCAAAGGGAGTGAGCGTGCTGAACGCCTCAGAAGCAGTGGACGGCACCTGTCGCCCGCCACCGCCGCGGAGCCACGCTTGTGATGCCGCCCACCACGCGGGCCGTGCCATTCCCGGTGCCGATCGCGCCGGCAGCAACCGCTGCGCCCGGCCGTCGCGATTGACATAGACCCCCTGCTCCTCGACCATCGTCGTGATCGGCACCACGACCTCGGCGTTGGCGAGTCGCGGGTCGGGGACCGTCGCGAAATGGACGACGCGGCGCGCGCCGGCCAGTGCGGCGATGTCGCCGTCATCGAGCGCGACGTCGGCCACCAGCACCAGCGGCGCCCCCTGCAGGCGCGCCATCGTCTCGCCCCAGTCCGATCCCATGCCGAGGAGGCGCCCCCCCTCGAGGTTGGCGGCGCGCTCCCGGCGCAACGCAAGATTCGGAATGGAGCCGATCGGCGCTTCGTCGCCAAGCGGCACCTTCATCGCGGCGCTGCGCGGACGCTCACCTGCGAGGCGCAGCAACCAGCCGATCGATTCGCACGACGCGCGACCACCGGCCAGCACCGTGATCCCGCCCTCGGCTTCGAGGACCAGCGACGCGATCCGGTCGAGTGCCACGTTCCAGTCGCAGGCCTGGAAGCGGTCGCCGTCGCGAACCAGCGGCGCTTCGACCCGATCGCCGCGATTCATCCAGCGATAGTCGGCGCGGCCGGTATCGCAGATGAAGTGCCGGTTGACATCGAGGTTCGGACGCGGGCGCAACCGCACCACGGAGCTGTCACGCGTGTCGACCGTGATGTTGCACCCCTGGGTGCACCCCGGACAGATCGACGCCGTCTTGTCGAGATCCCAGGCGCGCGCCTTGTGCAGGAAATCCTTCGAGAGGAGCGAACCGACCGGACAGAGATCGACGACATTCCCCGACCACGGATGGTCGAGTCGTTCCGACTCGTCGATCCCGATGAACGCCCGGTCGCCGCGCTCGCAGACTTCGAGGACGCCGTCCTCCGCCACGCTATCCATGAAACGGACGCATCGCGTGCAGAGAATGCAGCGGTTCGGCACGTAGAGCACGTCGGGGCCGAAGTCCTCGACCGGCGCGTATCGCTTGGCGTAGTCCGAGTAGCGTGTCCCGGCGCGCCCTTCCTGATAGACGAAGTCCTGCAACTCGCATTCACCGGCCTGATCGCAGATCGGACAGTCGAGCGGATGATTGATCAGCAGGAATTCGAGCACCGCCTTGCGGGCATCGAGCGCCACCTGCGACGTCACGTGCACCACCTGGCCGTCGGCGACCGCCGTCACGCACGCCGGCATCAGCTTCGGTGCCTTCTCCACTTCGACGAGGCACATCCGGCACACCGCCGGCGACGGCAACGACGGGTGATAGCAGTAGTGAGGGATGAGCACCCCCGCCTGCTTCGCCGCGTCGATGATCATCGTCCCTTTCGCCACCTGGATCGGGACGCCATCGATCGTGACCGAAACCATCGCATCGGTCATCGCATCACACTCCCGCCATCGCGACTGCCGGTGATCCGCTCAGGTACGCGTCGAAATCCGCCCGGAACTTCTTGATTCCGCTCACCACCGGTGCTGCACACGAGTCGCTCAGCACGCAGATCGTCCGGCCGGTCATCTGTTCGGAAAGTTCCAGCAAGAGGTCGAGATCCGACGGTTTTGCCTCGCGCGCCAGGATCCGCTCGAGGATTCGCGTCGTCCACGCCGTCCCCTCACGACAGTTGGTGCACTGCGCGCAACTTTCGTGGGCATAGAAGCGGGCGAGGCGCATGATCTGGTAGACGAGGTCGGTGGAGTCATCCATGACGATCATCCCCCCGGAGCCCAGCATCGATCCCTTGGCGACAATTCCTTCATAGTCGGTGACGCAATCCTCGACTTCATCGGGCGTCATGATCGGCACCGATGAGCCGCCGGGGATCACCGCCTTGAGCGTGCGTCCCGGCCGCATCCCGCCGCAGAGATCGTAGATCAGGTCCTTCATCGGAAAGCCGAGGGTGATCTCGTACACACCGGGCCGCTGCACGTGACCGCACACCGAGATGAGCTTCGTGCCGGTGCTCTTCGGGTTGCCGAGGCAGAGCTTGCTGTACCACTCCGCACCGCGGTTGATGATGTGCGGCACGGCCGCGAGCGTCTCGACGTTGTTGATCGTCGTCGGCTTGCCGAACAGTCCCGCGACCGCCGGGAACGGCGGCTTGATCCGCGGATTTCCTCGCCGCCCTTCGATCGAGTTCATCAGCGCCGTCTCTTCGCCGCAGATGTACGCCCCGGCGCCGCGATGCAGCACGATGTCGATCCGTTTTCCCGATCCCATCGAGTTCGCGCCGAGCACACCAGCCGCGTACGCCTCGGCAACCGCTTCGCGCATCACATGAAACGGCTCGGTGAATTCGCCGCGAATGTAGATGTAGCACGTCTCCGCGCGCATCGCGAGCTGCGCGATCGCGCACCCCTCGATCAGGGCGTGCGGTGTCCAGCGCATGATCTCGCGGTCCTTGAACGTTCCCGGTTCCGATTCGTCGGCGTTGCAGCAGAGGTAGTGCGGCTTGCCGTCGTCCTTCGGCATGAACGACCATTTCACGCCGGTCGCGAAGCCCGCGCCACCGCGACCACGCAACCCCGACGCCTTCACCTCGTTGACGATCTCGTCGGGGAGCATGCTGACTGCGCGCTTGAGTGCGGTGTAACCACCGCGTTCGACCCACCCGGCGTAGGTCCGCGCCTTCGGGTCGCCGAAGTGCGTCGACAGGACGGCGGTCTCGCGCGGATGAATCGGGGTCGGATATCCCATCAGCTGTACCGGGCCAGAATGGCGGGAACGGTCTCAGGCGTGACCGACTCGATGAAGTCGTCGTCGATCAGGATCGGCGTCACGAAGCCGCATGCGCCGAGACATTCGACCTCAATCACCGTGAACCGGCCATCGGGACTCGTCGCGCCGAGATCGCCACAGCCGGTCTCCGTGACCAGCGCGCGCGCCACATCCTCGGCGCCGCACATCCCGCACGGCGACGTGGTGCACACCTGGATGAAGTGGCGACCGACCGGATGGGTGTGATACATCGTGTAGAAGGTCACGACGCCGCGGACGTACGCCGCAGTCAGGTCGAGCTTCTCGGCGACTTCGCGGATGGCATCCTCCGAGATCCACTCGCGCGCTTCCTGCACCAGCCAGAGCGCCGGCAGCAGCAGCGAGCGCTTGTCGGGGTACATCGGATAGAGCGACTCCAGCTTCGCAAGCGTCGCCCCCGTGAAGACCGGCTCATGCGGTGCAGTGTGCGATTCGTTCACCGGTCGATCTCTCCCATGACGATGTCGATGCTGGCGTTGATCGCGATCACGTCGGAGAGGAGCGCCCCTTCGCAGAGCTTGGGGAGCGACGCCAGGTTGAGGAACGATGGCGGCCGGATCCGCCACCGCACCGGCTTCGACGTACCATCCGACACGAAGTAGTAGCCCAGCTCTCCCTTGGGGTTCTCCACCCCGAGGTACACCTCGCCCGCCGGTACCTTGATCCCTTCCATCACCTGCTTGAAATGGAAGATCATCGCTTCCATGTCGCTCATCGCGCGCGACTTGGGCGGCAACGTCACCCGCGGATCGTCCACGTCGACCGGACCGGGGCGCAGCCTGTCGAGCGCCTGCTCCATGATCCGCACCGCCTGGAACATCTCCTCGAGCCGGACGCGATAGCGATCGTAGCTGTCGCCGTGCTCGCCGACCGGAACGTCGAAGTCGAACTCTTCGTAACCGAGATACGGCCGGTCCTTGCGGACGTCGTACGCCACACCGCTGGCGCGGAGCATCGGCCCCGACAGCGAGTAGTTGATCGCGTCCTCCGGACCGATCACGCCGACGTCCTGCGTGCGCCCGCACCAGATCGCGTTGCGGGTGAACATCGTGTCGACTTCGCGAAGGGTCGTCGGGAAGGTCCTCAGGAATCCCCGCAGACCATCTTCCCAGCCCTCCGGGATGTCGGCCATCATCCCGCCCACGCGCGACACCGACGTCGTCAACCGCGCCCCGGTCCACGCTTCCTGCAGGTTGTAGATCCGCTCGCGCTGATCGAACATCCAGAGGAACGGCGTATACGCACCAAGATCGATTCCCGTGGTGCCCGCCCAGACGAGATGCGAGATAATCCGGCTCATCTCGCACGCGATGACGCGCAGCAGGCGGCACCGCTCGGTGATCTCGATGCCGAGAAGCTGTTCGACCGCCAGCGCCAGGGCGATGTTGTTCGCCATCGGCGACAGGTAGTCGGTCCGGTCGGTCAGCGGGATGATCTGGTTGTAGAAGCGATACTCGCCGAGCTTCTCGAAGCCGGAATGCAGGTAGCCGATGTGCGGAATGACCCGCTTGACCGCCTCGCCTTCGAGCTCGACAACCAGGCGCAGAACTCCGTGCGTCGCCGGATGCTGCGGTCCGATGTTGACCAGCATCCGCTCGGCGCCAAAGTCGTCGTTCACCGATTCGCTCGGCCGCCGCGTCACCCCCAGCGGCACGTTGCGGACGTTGCCGCGCGCATCGAGTGTCGGCGTCGACAGTTCCATTTCCACGGTGCGTGGGGTCATGGAAGCACCTTCCCCGCGGCGGCGAGACGTTCGCGCACGTCGGCGGGAAGCTCGTGATACGCCTCGGCGATGGAGAGCTCTTCGAGTGAGTAGTACGCTTCGGGATTCGCCTCGAGCGCCTGGCGCGTCTGCTCCGCTCGCGACCAGTGCCCGCGCAGGGGGAACGATTTCCGCAGCGGGAATCCTTCCGAATACCCCTCCCACATCAGGATCCGCCGCAGATCGGGGTGTCCGGCGAAGCTCACACCGAACATGTCCCACACCTCACGCTCGAGCCACTCGGCGCCGTGCCAGAGATCGACGACCGAACGCACTGCGAGAGGACCGTCGGGATCAAGCTGAATCTTGACGCGCAGGTCGATCTTGCGGTCGAGCGATCGCAGCTGGTACACCACTTCCAGCGGCAACTCGGGATCGCGGTATTCGACGCAGGTCAGATCGGTCAGGTAATTGAACTGCTGCGACGGATCGGTCTGCAGCCACTGGAAGATCGCATGCGCCGGTTCATTCGCGACCGTGACGATCGCCTGGCCACAGACGATCTTCGACTCCAATGCTCCGTCGGGAAAGGCCGACTTGAGTGCCGCGAAGGTGTCCGCCGCGACTGCCGCCACGGTCACGCCGACCTCGTCTGATGGACCGAGTTGCCGAACGGCTCGGAGACTTCATCGATATCGGCTGGCCGGCGGAAGAGGCCATCAGGGCCGACCAGCTGCTCGACGCGCAGCGAGGGATCGATCATCGTCTCGCCCATGATCTTCTTCTGCAGCAGCATGATGCCGTAGATGAGCCCTTCGGGACGCGGCGGGCATCCCGGCACGTACACGTCGACCGGAATGATCGTATCGATCCCCTGCACCATCGCGTAGTTGTCGAAGATTCCACCACTCGAGGCGCAGGCGCCCATCGAAATGCACCACTTCGGTTGCGGCATCTGGTCCCAGATGCGGCGGATCACCGGCGCGAGCTTGAACGGCAGGCGGCCGGCGCAGATCAGCACGTCGGCCTGGCGCGGCGAGAAGCTCTGCCGTTCCATCCCGAAGCGCGCGATGTCGAACCGCGACGCCGCAGTCGCCATGTATTCGATGGCACAGCATGCGGTGCCGAACGGCATCGGCCAGAGCGAATTCGAGCGACCCCAGTTGGCGAGGAAATCGAGACGGGTCGTGATCCAGTTGGGCGACATCGTCTCGTGCGTCACCGGGGCCGCGACCGGGAGCGGACTCAATCCCATTGCAGTGCTCCGCGCTTCCAGATGTACACGTATCCCACACCGAGAATGATCACGAAGGTGAACATCTCGATCAGCAGCACGCCGCCCATCTCCTTCATCTGCTGGAACGCCACCGCCCACGGGATCATGAAGACCGTCTCGATGTCGAAGACGATGAACAGCATCGCCACGAGGTAGAACTTGACCGAAAACCGCTCCCGGGCGTCGCCGATGACCGGCATCCCGGATTCGTAGGCGGACGATTTGACGGCGGTGGGGCGATGGGACGAGAGGAGGGTCGAGGCACCGATGATCAGGATCGCATTGGCGACCACGAAAACCAGAAGAAGGAGAATCGGGATGTAGGGCTGCAGCATCCTGGGGGCCGCCTCGTGAAATATTTCACAACCCGGAAGAATAGTACCGGAAACCGGGGTCGAATTCAACGCCGCACCATCGGCTGATCGCACGCCGCAGCAGCCGCGCGGGACCGTTGCCCGGGGTGCCGGGGCGTCGGGATAGATTAGTCGCATGTCTATCAAATCCGACCGCTGGATCCGCCGCATGGCGGCCGATCACGGCATGATCGAACCGTTCACCGACTCCCAGGTGCGCGCGGGCGGGATCTCGTATGGCGTCTCGTCGTACGGTTACGACATGCGCGTCGCTGACGAATTCCGGATCTTCACCAACGTCCTCTCCGCCGTCGTCGACCCCAAGAACTTCGACGCCAAGAGCTTCGTCGAATTCAAGGGCGATGTCTGCGTGGTGCCGCCCAACTCGTTCGCGCTGGCGCGGTCGGTCGAGTACTTCCGGATTCCTCGCAACGTGCTGACGATCTGCGTGGGGAAATCGACCTATGCCCGATGCGGCATCATCACCAACGTGACGCCGTTCGAGCCGGAGTGGGAAGGCCACGTGACGCTGGAAATCAGCAATACGACGCCGCTCCCCGCGCGGATCTATGCCAACGAGGGGATCTGCCAGGTGCTCTTCTTCGAAGCCGACGACGACGACATCTGCGAAACGAGCTACGCCGACAAGAAGGGGAAATATCAGGCGCAGCGCGGCGTCACCCTTCCCAGGCTCTAGCGGCTCCTACTCACCACGCAACCGGCCGGTGGCGGCATCGACCTGCGTCGCCACCGCACGGATCCGCGCCGCGAGATCGCGCGCTTCATGCTGCGCCCTCGGAATGTCATTGTCGCGCAACGCCTCGGCGATTCCGGGAAGGGCGACATTGGCGTAGCCGTTGTCGCGATCCGACGCGAAGACCAGGTTCTTCATGAATGGCCGGCCCGGAAGCCCCTCCGGCCGTGTCAGCTTTGGTTCGGCGGTGCGGAGGTCTCGATTCGCGGCCGCCAGGATCGACGGACTCAGATCGCCCCGCGCCAGCACCGAGTCCCGAACGTGGTTGAATCGGTCGCCCGCGGATTGCAGCGCCGCGGCGGCCTGCTGCACTGCCGTCAACTCCGGCGCGACGCGGCTCACATCGGGTTCGTGAATCCGCAATGGTGCGACCGGGCTCGCAAGCTGGCCGAGGTAACTGCCGAGCGCGGCGAAGTCGTAGGGAATCACGTCGGCGTTGGCGAGGCGCGCGATGATCACCGACACGAGGCGCCCCTCTGCGCGATGGGAGAGATATCCCGGATCGCCGAAGCGCTCCATCGCGGTGTAGGTGTCGTATGCCGAGTGATACCACCCCGCGCGACCGCTGAAACCGGTCTCGATCGACGGAATGCCGAGATAGTTGTAGAAGCCGGCGAAATCCGATCCGCCCCCAAGATCACCGAGACGCGGCTCCGGCACCTGGCGCGCATTGCGGCCCGCTTCGGGACCGCCGTTGCGACGGCCGCCATTTCTACCGGCCGGGCGCGCGGCGTCGCCGACGATCCCCGGCCGCGCCCAATGTTCGTAGATCGACCCGGTATCGCCCGGCATCTGCACCGTCCTGGTCGCGTTGCGGATCAGCCCCTGCAGCGTGGCCGTACCGCCGGCGCCAAAGTTGCGCCCCGCTGCCGATTCGTCCTGGTTGTAGTACGCGACCGCCTCGGCCTTGAGCGAGTCACGCATCAGCTGCACCCACTCGGTCGAGCCGACAAGGCCCCATTCTTCGGCGTCCCACGTCGCGAAGACGATCGTCCTGCGAGGACGGATCCCCTCGCTCGCGGCAGTGGCGAAGGCGCGCGCCGCCTCCATCACGCTCACGGTGCCCGAGATGTTGTCGTCGGCGCCGGGGCCCCATGCGTCGCGATGGCCACCGACAATCACCATCTCATCGGGAAAATCGGTTCCGCGGAGTCGCCCGAAGGTGTCGTAGATCGTCTTGTAGGCGCGCTGCCCGCGCTCGGGCCACACTGCGACGCGCACCCTCACGCTGCTGTCGCCGAGGTGGTAGTCGAACTTCATCCCGCCCTGCCATCCCTGTGGCACTGCCGGACCGTGCATCTCCTTCATCAGGATTTCGGCGTTGCCGTAGCCGATCGGGACGACCGGAATGTGCGAGATCTCGAGCGAGTCCTCGCGGACACGACGCGCGTTGGCGGTCGATGCCCAATCGGGCGTCGTCGGGTCGCCGTCCCCGTTGTAGATCGACCCGCGCTGCACCTCCTGCGGATTGCGCATCGGCCCGTCGGGATAGACCGCGCCGCGAACGAAGCCGTCGTCGATCGGATCGGAATAGATCAGCAGTCCGACTGCACCGTGCGCTTCAGCCTCACGTGCCTTGATCCCGCGGAACGAAGCGCCGTAACGAACGATCGCGATCTTGCCGCGCACCGAGACGCCGAGTGAATCGAGGCGCGCGAAATCGGCGGGAAGCCCCTGATTGACGTAGACAAGTGGTGCTGTGACGTCGCCCTTCCCCGATCCGCCGTTCATCGCGGGCCACGGATTCAGGATCGTGGTCGGATCACCGGGAACCGGCGGCTCGTTGAGCGACAGACGGACGCGCGTTGGCGTGATCCGCTCGACGATCGTCGAATCGTGATACGGGAGATAGACCCGGAACGCGATCCGCTGCGTGTCGAGTCCCCACGAGGCCATGTGACGGAGGACGTAGTCGGCCGTCTCTGCCTGCGCCGGGGTTCCCGCGACATGCGGCTTGGCAGCCAGGGCGCGTGTCCAGTTCTGGGCGGACAAGGTGTCGGGGATTGCCTGGAGGCGCGATTCGAACTGCTCTTCCCTGGCGGTTCCGGCGGGGGTAAAGCCGGAAAGCGACTGGGCGGCAGCGGCTGACGCTGCCGTGAGTATCAGGAATGCGCTGACAATGGATGGGCGGATCGACACGATGCAACTCGGGTTTGGGGCAACCGACGCCGGTATCGACGTCGCACCCTAGAACAATAGCTGAGTTCGGCGCGACCGGCTGCCGTTATTGCGAACCTGCGATGGCTCCGGACCGCGGCCGCACCACTGCCTGGGCATCGGCGCTCTGCGGCGCGACAGTGAAGCGCCAAGCGTGGGACGTTGCCTGGTTGGTGAGAACGGTCCCATCGAAAAAGTAGAGCGATCCTGTCGTATTGAGCGCGATCCGCACGAAGCATCCCCCAGCGTGACAAAGGGTCGCAGAGGACGAGTGTGGCGCAGTCAGCTGCCCGAGCACGCCGAACGTTGCGGCGTTCAGCACAAGCACGCGCGGGTACCATGCGACTGGCGAGCTGCTCGAATCGGCGACGGGAGATTCGACGTAGAGTCGTGCCTTGTCCGGGCTGAACCGGACGCTCTCGACCGGATATGCGATGGTCGTGTCGTGGACCGTCGCGCCGGTGGTGGCGTTGACAACAATTACCCTGTGCAGGTCGCCCGCATCGCCGGCCATTGCCAACAACGAACCGTCGGCCGAAAAATCCGCGTCGGTGGCGTTCGTCTGCAGATTGGAGATACGGAACGCGACATTCCCCTCTGGCATGGTCAAGACCGGAACCCCGCCGGGTGCGCTGACCGGCAGGATCGCCGCACGATCACCGCGGGGAGAAATGACGAGCCCATTCATCGGGCCGCCGACGCCGGAGACAGGAGCAAACGAGGCTCCGGCAAACGTGGTTGCGGCAGTGTCGGCCAGGCTCACGATCCACGCGCCGGTCTTCTGGGACGCGAACCACGTCGATGCTCCGAGTCGCATCACATTTTGCGCCTCGGTGAGAGGGGCCAATCGCGCCAGGCCAGCGGGAATCTGCGCTGGCACCGGAGCGAGCTGCCACGGGGCAACGATTGCAGCTGCCTGTCCCTGTTCCAGATAAAATGAGCCATCGTAGCTCGGCCCCGGGCCCCAGAGACCGACTCCGCTGCCACCATGGAGGAGCTCGCCACCGAGCGACGTGAACTGATGCGTGTCGAGGTCGACGAATCGCAGGGTGTCGTCATCCCCGCTCGTCATGATCATCGCGTGCGCGGCACTTCGCGGCGACGCGTACGTGTCCCAATCAGACGCAAACGGGTATGTGGCCACATCGGCGTAGCCGTAGACCGTGATCGAATCGAGCGGCTGGGTCCACGCGCCGAGTCGGAGAATCGGCGCAAACGATCCCGAGATCGTGTCCGGCAACGTCACCGACGCGGTGCTGTCATTCTCGCGGTGCACCGGAAGGACGTATGTGCCGAGAAAGATCGAGCCGGTATCGGTATGGGCGCGAAGCCCGGCAGAAACCACGGTCACGGTGGACCCAGCCCAGGCGTTCGCGGAGGACACCGTGTACTGGTTGGTCACGGGAACCGAATCTGCTGAGCTGCAGGCGACAGCGCTTGCGGCGACGATCACCATGAAGGCGCGAGGGTTGCGTGGCATGTTTCACCCTACCACGCGGTACACCCCGCCGCAACCCTCCTGCCTCCGCAGGGTTACGGCACCACTCCCGTGATATCGAAGATGTCCATCTGCTGCTGTCCCGGATCGCGCGCCGCGAAGACGTAGGTCCGCCCGTTGATCACCGCGACCTCGCCGGTGTGCAGCCCGACCGGGACCGAGAAGTAGCCGGCGAGCGTCGGTGTGCCGGCCTGCGTCCGGTCGAAGATGTACAGTCCATTGCCTGGCCCACCTTCGGCGGTGATGACCAATGCCTTTCCATCCGGCGTCACGGCGACATCGCTCACGGTGGTGATGTTCGGGATGATGATCGAATCGGCGAGCGTCGGTGCGCCGTTCTCGCCAAGGCTCCAGATCTTCACGGCGTTGCCGAGCGCGCTGCGGGAACCCCAGGTTCCACTGTAGGCTGTCGAACCGAAGACCCATTGATCGGAGCCATAGCGCTCGGGGACGTTGTTGCCGCCACCCTTCACGGCGAGAGTACTCGGGTCGAGCGCCCAGAATCCGCTGAGCATGTCGGTGGCGTAGAGCGTGCCGTTGGCGAGCATCACGCCCCAGACATAGGTATTCCCGGCGCCTCCGGGCTGCACCTGCTTCACGATCCGATTCGACATGTCACCGCTGAGCGTGCCGGAGACGTCGATCTTGACCACGCCGGCGTTGTAGTAGGCGGCGTACAGCGTCTGGTTCGCTTCATCCATCCAGAAATTGTGGGTGCCGGCACCGGGGATGTGAATGAATCCGACCTCGACCGGATTGGTGAGGTCCGATACGTCGACGATATGGATGTCGCCCGACGACGACTTCCCCACCGCTCCGGGCCCTTCCTGACCGATGAAGAGGTACTTCTTCTCGCCGGTGACCGGATTGTGGAACCACCAGCCGTTGTGGACATCCGGCGAACCGGCGTCACCGACGCTGGTGATCAGCGAGCCAACCAGCACCGGATTGGACGGTGAGCCCCCCTTCATCCCGTTCCCCACATCGTAGATGCGGACTCCGGAGTTCCACATGAATGCGAAGGCGAGCCCGTCCCGTACGTAGGTGTCGTGATCGAACGTCGAACCGCTCGGCGCTGGAACGCTCGCGACGAGCGTCGGCTGCACCTGCGACGTCGTCCCCGCCGTGGCGGTGAAGACGGCAGTGTCAGTGCCCTGACTGACCACGGCGCGCACCGACTGTGTCCCCGACGTCGGGCCGAGGGTAAACACGGTGGACGCGTGGCCGCTGGCATTGGTCGTGGAGATGATCGGATTGAGCGACCCGCCGCCAGTGACGGCGGTCCATCCGACCGTCGCCCCGGAAACCGGCTGCCCCGATTGATCGGTAACGGTCACAGATAGCGGAGTGATCAGCGTCGCGTCGGGGGTGGACGTCTGTCCCGACCCGCCAAAGACGGCAACGGAGTACGGCGGACCGCCGCCACCCGGAGGAGGAGTGGTGTTGTCGTTGGACGAACAGGCGGTGGCGAATGCTGCGGCGAATCCCGCGGCCAGGTAGAGGCGTCTCATGACTGCTCCGGAGGGGGCACGAACGAGGTCCGGCTGACTCGGAGGATAACGCGGTGGCGAGGTCGGCGGTTCCGGCGCCGGTTCGAGTCAGGTAACAGATAGCGGAAAACTCCGCGGGGACACCGATTTAATTGACGAAGAAGCCGCTCCGACAGGCGAATAGATGTTTCATACAGGCGGACAGGTAGTTAATACCGGCGAACAGGGCGCTTCAACTCGCCAACACCGTGCTCCAACTCGGCAACACGGACTTCCACCCAGGTGACACGGCGTTTCGACTCGGCAAGAGGGAGTTCCGCGGGCGATCAGCGAGCTTCGCCATTGTCACACAGCGTTCCAAGTGATCGTCAGCGCGTTCCAACAAAGAATCACCGCGTCGCAACAGAGAATCACCGCGTCGCAACAGAGAATCAGCGAGTTTCGCGGTTTACTCCGCGCGTTTCGCGGCCTGAAAAGTTCGTTCCGCGGCGGTCATCCGGCCGATCAAGAGATCGTCATCGAGGGAGATGGTTCGCAAACGCTGCAGCGCCGGTCAATCAGGCGACATCATGGAAGACCGATCGCAGCGAACGGATCTCACACGGCGCTTCATGCCGGGCGACCGGCGCGTCATCGATGCAGCAGCGCGCTTGAAGGGAGGCATAGCGCGATCGGTGACAGTCAGACCGGCTCACATGGCGGGCATCCGGGCCGTCGCCTCCCGATCCACACGGTCCGATATCGGTAAAGCTCTGCTCGCTGGAGAATCAGCGACCGTCGCTGTCGAATCACACCATCTCGCCTCCCTGCGAGCTACATCTGCATCCCGCTCATCCCGGGCATCGCATTCATCTCATTGGCAAGCGCGCCGTAGCGCCCCATCCGGTGACCGCGCATCCCCCAGCCAACCATAACGCCGATATTCAGCGCTCGCACGTTGTCGCTGCCGTAGACCGCGACCGGATCAAAGATCCCGCCGCCGACGGCCGCAACCTTCCCCAGCGTCCCCTCGACGAACGGCTCGATCTCCAGCTTGTGCCGCGGCGAGACGACGTCGTACGCTAGGTGCACGGTGTTGAGCGTCCAGCGCGAAATCCCCAGGATGCTGTTGTCGGGGCTGGGACGCTGGGTGCGGAACGGATCGAAGAGCCGCAGTTCTTCCGGCCGTTCAGTTCGTTCAAAACGATATGACAGGCGCACTCTCCCGCGCGTGATCATCCCCTCGCCGAGAAAGGTGTGGTAGATGAATGTCCCCGCGAGCTCGGAAGTCCTGGCATACTCAACCAGCGCATACCGCTCGCCGCTCCTGGTCATGTCGTCCCATCGCCCCGACACCGACACCTTGTCGGCATCTGGCCCGCCGCCGGGACGATTCTCCGGCGAGGACACGTGCGCTGCAGACCCCTGGACCTCAAGTCCGTGAACCGGCCGAATCATTACGCGGCCACTGTACGAATCGCCGAACCGCCACTTCCCCTGATAGCGCAGGAGCGGCCAGTCGCACGGCGAGGTCGGTTCGTCGCCGTCGAAGAGCGAACCCTCGACGGTGACAGGACCGATGTCGTACTGCGCAATGCCGACCGCGCGCTCGAGAATCTGCGACAGGTGATGGTTGACCGGATAGCGCACGAATGGGCGCGACATCGGGTCGTCGGAGCCGAACGGAACAAAGCCCTTCCCGGCGGTGATGCTCAACTTCCCTGCACCGTCGAGGCGGCCGAGAATGTCGTTGACCGAGAAGTTGAGCTCGTGCACGTAGGTGTGCGGGTGACGCCGGTCGACGTACCCTTCGCCCCACGCCCCCGGCGTGAGCTCACCGCCAGGCATCGTCCACCCTTCGAGGTCGAGCGTCGCAACGAACGCGAGCTTGTCGCCGAACCCGTGCCCGACCGCCATCAGCACCGGCTGAACGACATGGAACTCACTCAGACCGCCGCCGCCGGGAATCGGATTGGAGTAATCGTTGACGCCGATCGCCTGCGCCATCGGCGTGATCCCCCAAGACGACTGGGCGGAGAGCGCACTCGCGCTTCCGCCCAGTGTGAAGACGACCACCGCCGCGCCGGCACTCCGCCAGCGGTTCACCCGGTGCCGCCGGTGTTCCGGCCGGGGCCGCGATCCGAAAGCGTTGCCTGCATCAGGTCGCGATTGAGGGACGCGATATTCTCGACCGAAATCTCCTTGGGACATGCCGCTTCGCACTCCTCGAAGAGAGTGCAGCCGCCGAAATCCTCTCGGTCCATCTGCCGGACCATCGAGACGACGCGCGATGCCCGTTCCGGTTGCCCCTGCGGCAGCAGCGCCAGGTGGTTCACCTTCGCCGCGGTGAAGAGCATCGCCGACCCGTTGGGGCACGCCGCCACACACGCGCCGCAGCCGATGCACGCTGCCGAGTCCATCGCCAGGTCGGCACGAGTCTTCGGAACCAGGATCGAGTTGGCATCCTGTGCCGATCCCGTCGGGGCGCTGACGTAGCCGCCGGCGGCGATGATCCGGTCGAAGGCGCTCCGGTCGACCACCAGATCGCGCAGGACCGGAAACGCCCGGGCACGCCACGGCTCGATGGTGATCGTGTCGCCGTCGCGGAACGAGCGCATGTGCAGCTGGCAAGTGGTCGTGGCGCGCCTCGGCCCGTGGGGAATCCCGTTGATCATCAGCGAACAGGTGCCACAGATCCCTTCGCGACAGTCGTGGTCGAACGCGACCGGCTCTTCGTTCCGGGAGAGCAGCTCTTCGTTGAGGACGTCGAGCATCTCCAGAAATGACATGTGCTCGCTGACGTCGCCGGCGGTGTAGGTGCGGAACTCGCCGCGATCGTCGGGGCCGGCCTGCCGCCAGATCTTGAGGGTGAGCTTCATGATGCGCGCCCCCTCATTTATAGCTCCGTGTGGCCAGCTTCACGAATTCGAACTCCAGCGGCTCCTCGTGACGGATCGGCGCCTGATCGACCCCCTGGTATTCCCAGACGGCCACGTGGGCGAACTGGTCGTCATTGCGCTTCGCTTCGCCGTCGGCGGTTTCGTATTCGGTGCGGAAGTGACAGCCGCACGACTCCTCGCGCTCCAACGCATCGCGGCAGGTCATCTCGGCGAACTCGAGGAAGTCCGCGACGCGGCCGGCCTTCTCCAACGACTGGTTCAGCGTCTCGGCGGATCCCGGGACTTTCACGTTCTCCCAGAATTCGGCACGCAATTCCGGGATCCGCGCGATCGCGCGGCGGAGTCCTTCGCGGTTGCGCGCCATGCCGCACTCGTTCCACATCAGGTGGCCAAGCTCCTTGTGGAAGGAGTCGACCGATCGCGTGCCGTTGATCGACAGCAATCGCGTCAGCTTCTCGGTGGCGCGCTTCGACGCTTCGGCGAAGGCGGCATGCGACGAGTCGACCGGCTCGAGCTTCGCGGTCGCGAGGTAGTCGCCGATCGTGTACGGCAGGATGAAGTAGCCGTCGGCGAGTCCCTGCATCAGCGCTGACGCGCCGAGGCGATTGGCACCGTGATCGGAGAAGTTCGCCTCGCCGATGACGTGCAACCCGGGAATCGTGCTCATCAGGTTGTAATCGACCCAGAGGCCGCCCATCGTGTAATGCACTGCCGGGTAGATCCGCATCGGCGTGTCGTACGGATTCTCGCCGGTGATCCGGTTGTACATCTCGAAGAGGTTGCCGTAGCGTTCCCGGATCGTCGCCTCACCGACGCGGTTGATCGCGCTGGCGAAGTCGAGATAGACGCCGCGCCCGCCGGGGCCGACGCCGCGCCCGTCGTCGCACGCTTCCTTCGCCGCGCGTGATGCGATGTCGCGCGGGGCAAGATTGCCGAACGACGGGTACTTCCGCTCGAGATAGTAGTCGCGATCGGGATCGGGAATGTCGCGCGGGATCCGGTTGTCGCCGTGCGCCTTGGGAACCCAGACGCGCCCGTCATTACGCAGCGACTCCGACATCAGCGTCAGCTTTGACTGATACTCGCCGCTGACCGGAATGCAGGTCGGATGGATCTGGGTGAAGCACGGATTGGCGAAGCCGGCGCCGTGCTTGTACGCGCGGTACGCCGCCGTGACGTTGCATCCCTTCGCGTTGGTCGACAGATAGAAGACGTTGCCGTACCCCCCGGTGGCCAGGACCACAGCGTGCGCCGCGAACGATTCCATCTCGCCGGTGACGAGGTCTCGCGCCACGATCCCGCGGGCGCGCCCGTCGACGAGAACCAGGTCGAGCATCTCGTGCCGCGAATACATTGTGACGCTGCCGCGGGCGATCATCCGCTCCAGCGCCTGATACGCACCGAGGAGGAGCTGCTGGCCGGTCTGCCCGCGCGCGTAGAATGTGCGTGACACCTGCGCGCCGCCGAACGACCGGTTGGCGAGCATCCCGCCGTATTCACGCGCAAAGGGAACCCCCTGCGCGACGCACTGATCGATGATATTCCCCGAGACCTGCGCCAGCCGGTAGACGTTCGCTTCGCGCGAGCGGAAGTCGCCGCCCTTGATCGTGTCGTAGAAGAGACGCCAGTCGGAATCGCCGTCGTTGGGATAGTTCTTCGACGCGTTGATCCCGCCCTGTGCGGCGATCGAGTGCGCGCGGCGGGGCGAATCCTGGAAGCAGAAGCACGACACCTGGTAGCCGAGCTCCGCCATCGACGCGGCAGCCGATGCGCCGGCGAGCCCCGACCCGACCACGATGACATGGAACTTCCGCTTGTTGGCAGGCGACACCAGCCGAAGATCGGCGCGATGGCGATCCCACTTTTCGGCCAGCGGCCCGCTGGGCGTTCGAGCGTCGAGTTTCATCGGATCAGTGCCACCTGAGATATCCCAGCAGCGATGCGATCGGGATCGTGGCCAATCCGCCGGCAACGAGAATGGCAAGACTCCACGCCAGGATCAGTCGCGCGCGCCGATATGACGGATGATCGAAGCCGAGCGTCTGGAACGCCGACCAGATCCCGTGAGCGAAGTGGAGCCCGAGGGCGAGCATCGCGATGAGGTAGAAGATCGCGACCGGTGTCACCGCCATCCCTTCCATCACGTTGCGGCCAACCTCGCCGCGATGGAAATCGGGATGGAAGGTTCCGGTGGTGAAATGCAGGATATGGAAGACGATGAAGACCGCCAGCAGCACGCCGCCCCAACGCATCGTGCGTGACGCGTACGTGGCCACCTGCTGCTCGTGCTTGCTGTACTGGATCGGCCGGGCGCGGCGCGCGCGCATCGTGAGCTGGTAGGCCGCGGCGATGTGAATCAGGACGCAGGCGAGGAGGATGGCGCGGGCCACCCAGAGAGCGGGGCCGAGCGAGCGGAGCCACGCGGCGTAACTGTCGAGATGTGCGGGATTGCTGAAGATCAGCACATTCGAAATCGTGTGCGAGATCAGGAAGAGAATCATGACGACGCCGGTCGTGGCCATCGCCACCTTCTTCCCGACCGTGGTGTCCCACAGCGCGAAGAGGCGGTTCATCGAGGGTCAGACGATCGCTTGGACCGAGCGCACCGCTTCGGCTGACTTGTTCAACGCCGTCCGCTCGTCGTCGGTCAGCGGGATCTCGATGATCCGCTCGAGCCCCTTGCGACCGAGGAGGCACGGCACGCCGCAGTACACGTCTTTCAGTCCGAACTCTCCCTGCAGCCATGCCGAGCACGGCAGCAGCCGCTTCTGGTCATACACGATCGCCTCGGCCATCTGGACCGCCGCGGCGCTCGGCGCGTAGTACGCCGACCCGGTCTTGAGGTGCGCCACGATCTCGGCGCCGCCGTTGCGGGCGCGATCGACCAGCTTGTCGAGCGTCGCCTTCTCGATGAACTGGGTGATCGGCACACCGGACACAGTGGTGCACGAGATCAGCGGCACCATCGTGTCGCCGTGACCGCCGAGGACCATCGCCTGGATATCGCGGACTGACACGCCGGCTGCTTCGGAGAGAAAGGTGCAGAACCGCGCCGTGTCGAGGACACCGGCCATCCCGATCACCCGCTCGCGCGGGAAGCCGGTCGCGCGACGCATCACGTAGCACATCACGTCGAGCGGATTGGAAACCACAATCACGATGGCGTTGGGCGCGGCGGCCTTGATCTGCTCGCCGACCGACTGGACGATCCCGGCGTTGGTCTTGACCAGATCGTCGCGGCTCATCCCAGGCTTGCGGGCGATCCCGGCGGTGACGATGAAGAGTTCGGCGTTGGCTGCGGCGGAATAGTCGTTGGCGCCGACGACCCGGGTGTCGAATCCCTCGACCGGGCCAGACTCCCATTGATCGAGCGCTTTCCCCTGCGGAATGCCCTCCGCCACGTCGATCATCACGACGGTACGCGCGAGATGTTTTTCGGCAACGCGCTGTGCAGCTGTGGCACCGACGTTGCCCGCTCCGACCACTGCAATTTTGTCGAACATTTCCCCGCCCCAGTCATGCTGAATGACGTGAGTGAAGGTAATCGAATTGACCGGGAGCCTCAAATCACGGCGCGAATGGCGCCGTCGCCACGCTCAGCGATGACGGCGGCGGCTGCGTCCCGGAGTCGCAGGTGCCGGCGTTGCCCGCTTGGCGACGAACTGCAACGTCAGTTCGATCGCCGCAGCAGCGTCGCGTTCCTTCCGCTTGGCGGCACGGGGCAATCCATACACGCGATCGGGGTACTTCTCGCGGATCTTGTCGGGGAGCTGCAGCGCTTCGTTTCCGAAGACAAGAACGCTGTTGGGGCGAAATGGCGCATCGACCGGATCCCGATCGGCGTCGGCCGCGAAGTAGAGGCACCGCTCGCGGCTCATCGCATCGCGGAAGTCCCGCCACATCGGATGGATCCACCAGTCGAGCGCCTGCCAGTCGATCTGTCCGGTGCTGAAGGCGGGGTCGTCGATGGTGAACGCCGGCGCCACGAGGTGTAGCGACGCGTCGGCCAGGATGCAGCGCCTGGCGAGGTCGGCGCTGACCTCGGCGGTCTTCGGTTCGAGCAGGGCGATGTGGAGTGGCATGGGAAGAGCGGGAATAAAACGCCCGCGCGCACTGGAGGCAACCAGTACGCGCGGGAGTGTTCAGCGATCGGCTACTGCTGGCAACTGGCGAACGGCGAGACCGGCTTCTTCCCGTCGACGACCAGGCGGTGGTCGAGATCGGCCACCTTGACCGCGATGTCGTAGATCAACTGGTCGACACGCGCCATGTGTTCATAGCGGATGTATTCCGGCTCGTCGGTGACCTGGTGATAGTCGGCGTGACCGCCGGTGGTGAAGAAGATCACCGGGATGTTGTACCGAGCGTAGTTCGCGTGATCGCTGCGGCAATAGATGTTCTGCGGGTGCCCGTTGGCGTCCATGCTGTAGTCGAACTGCAGCGGCACCTTCTCGGTCTTGTTCACCGCCTCGGCGATATCGCCGAACTCGGTCGAGAGACGGCGCGCGCCAACGAGCTGCACGTAGTCCGGAGAACCGTGCAGCACCACGTTGTCCTTGCTGATTCCGGTCACGTCGGTCGCTTCGCCGCGGCCGACCATGTCGATGTTGAGGTCGCCGACAATCGAGTCGCGGGGGAGCGTCGGGTAGTTGGTGAAGTACTCCGATCCCCAGAGTCCCTTCTCTTCACCCATCTGCCAGATGAAGATGATCGACCGCTTCGGCTTGACCCCGCTCTTGGCGAACTTCTCGGCGATTTCGAGGACCGAGACCGAACCGCTGCCGTCATCATCGGCACCGTTGCTGATCGAGTCCATACGCGGCGGATAGATCTTCCGCAGTGAATCCTTGATCGCGTTGATCCGCGCCCACTGATCGGCGTCCGGCGTGATCCTGCCGGTCCGTTCGGCGCCTTCAGTCTGCGCGATCTCGTTGTACGCCTTGAGCGAATCCGATTCCACCAGCGCGCGGTTCGCCGTGCCGATGTGATCGGAATGGCCGCCGATGATCACGTACTCGTTCTTGAGCTTCGGGTCACTTCCCGGAAGTACCGCGATCACGTCGCGCGTCGGCGAGAGGACGGTCTTGCTGTGCGCACTGATCGTCGCCTGCTGGCCGAGGTCGCCCTTGGCAGCCGATGACGGATCCTTGCCGAGAAGTGCGGCCGCCATTTGCGGAGAGATGGTGGCAGTGAAGAGTCCACCGCCGCCGCCGCGACCGCCACGTCCGCCGCCGCATGCCCTCGCGTCGTCGGCCGCGTGGGTCTGACAGTATGCAGCCTTCCCTTCGGTCTCCACAGTGTCGTGGAGTGAATAGCCAACCCGGGGCGTCGTCAGTTCGGGCTCGACCGTGAGCACCGCCGCTGCACCCGCCAGCGGATTCGCCGGAGCCTGCCCGCCAGCTCCACGTCCACCACGCGCGCCGCCACGACCACCCGCGAACCCGCCGCGGCCACCGCCAGCGCGCGGAAGTTCGATGACGATCTTCCCTTCGACCGCTGACGCGGAAAGCGCGTTCGTGGTATCGCCCTGCGTTCCGCCGAAGATCACCTGACCCGAGACGTCGGTGCTACCGTTGAAGTCGAAATCACGGTAGGCGTGGAAGGTCTTCCCGCCGCTGGCAATCGTCGACGCCGAGTCCTCGTACGTCGCGGTGACCGGCATGTACTCATAGAACGACCCCTTGGTCCCGCCCGGCTTGAGCCCCATGGCGCGGACCTGGCCCTCGATATAGGCCGTGGCGCGCTGCGCGTCGGGCGAACCGGCTTCGCGGCCGCGCATTGAATCGTCGGCGTAGATGTAGAGCCGGGTCATCAGGTCGCAGGCGGTGATCGCCGGGACGGTTGAGCCACCCTTGTACTTGAGCGGCATGGTCTGGTGGGTGGTCGCAGGGCAGCTCTGCTGCGCGGACAGGGCGGTCGCTCCCAGCGCTGACGCCGCAGAGATGACGGCGGCTGCGCGGGCGATGGTACGGTATCTCACCATGAATCCAGGGTTGGAGTTGAGCGGGAGGGGCGGAATGGAACGTTCACACGCACGTTACGCATCGCGGAGCCCGTGGGTTGCGCCGGACCTGCTGCGTGGAATCCCGGACCGACGCCGAACCCTGTGCAGGCGATATACTTGCGGCACGTCTCGAAGTCACGATCAACGCCGAGGAGCCGATGTTTCGCCGGATCGCAACGCCAATTGCCGCCTTCACCCTCCTGGCGGGGGGAATCACGCCAGCGCAGGCCCAGAACCCCGGTGCATTTGTGGTCACCAGCACCGACGTCCACACCCGCGACCCGATCGGCTCGGCGCAGGTGTTCAGCGGGATGGGATGCACCGGAAGCAACATCTCGCCGGCACTTCAATGGCACGGCGCCCCCGCAAAGACCCGGAGCTTTGCCGTCACGGTGTATGATCCCGACGCGCCGACCGGCAGTGGGTGGTGGCACTGGGTCGTCTACAACATCCCGGCCACTGCGAAGGGCCTTCCCACCGGCGCAGGTGATCCAGCCAAGCATCTCCTCCCGGCGGGTGCTTCGCAGGGGAACACCGACTTCGGCACCGCCGGGTACGGTGGGCCGTGCCCGCCGGCTGGTGACAAGCCGCACCACTACATCTTCACCGTCTATGCGCTCGACGTGCCGTCGCTGGAGATTCCGGCCGGCTCGACCGCGGCGTTCGTCGGATTCAACCTGCACGGTCACACGATTGCGAAGGCATCGATGACCGCGATGTTTGGCAGGTAGTATTTGCTGATATAGCAGCCGCGCGACATCGCCGTGTACGAAACAGACGCGGGAGGGACGACCTGAGTCGACCCTCCCGCGTCTGTTGTTCCGGCGTCGTGCGCCGGGCGTGACCGGCTACTGCTTACACTGCCCGTGCGGATCGGCCATCTTCTGCCCGTCGACCTTGACGCGGTGGTCGAGGTCGGCGACATGATTGGCGAGATCGAAGATGTAGTTGTCGAGCAACGCCATGTGATCGTAGCGGATGTACTGCGGCTCGTCGGTCACCTGATGATAGTCGGCATGGCCGCCGGTCGTGAAGAAGACGACCGGAATTCCCCACGCCGCATACTTCGCGTGATCGCTGCGGCAGTAGATGTTCTCCGGGTGCCCGTTGGCATCGAGCGAGTAGTCGAACTTGAAGTTGTACTTCGGATTCTTGTTGACCGTCTCGGCGAGATCACCGAGCTCGGTCGAGAGGCGGCGCGACCCGACCAGCTGCACGTAGCGATCGGCGCCGTGCACCAGTTCGCCCTCCTTGGTGACACCGGTGATGTCGCTCGGTGCCCCACGGCCGACCATGTCGATGTTGATTTCCGCGACGATCGAGTCGCGAGGGACGGTCGGATGATCGGTGAACCAGCCTGAGCCCCACATGCCACGTTCCTCACCAGCGTGCCAGATGAAGAGGATCGAGCGCTTCGGCTTGATGTTCCCCTTGGCGAACGCCTCGGCGAGTTCGAGGACCGTAACCGTTCCCGAGCCGTCGTCGTCGGCGCCGTTGCTGATCGAGTCCGGGCGCGGACCACCGTGCAACTTGTGCAGCGAATCGATCTGTGAATTGACTGCCTTCCATTCGTCATCCGACAACTTCTTCGTCGGACCACCATCGGCGCCCTGCGGCCGCGCGTATTCGTTGAAGATCTTGAGCGAATCGTGATCGACGACGCGCTGCATCGGAATGTGATCGTTGTGCGCACCAATCGCGACGTACTCACCGCGAAGCTTCGGGTCGGTCCCCGGTAGGATCGCGATGACGTTGCGTCCTTCGCGCGGAGTGTCGGTGAAGCGCAGGTCGGTGGTGATCCCCTTCCCCGATATCCCCGGCTTGATCGCAGCGCCTTCGCCAAAGATGGCATTGGCGAGCTTGTGCGAGATGACAATTCTGAGCGCACCCGGGCGGTCAAGAGTCTGGGAAATGCTTGCCGGCGGCGGGGCCGCTGCCATGCGGACCTGATTGGTCAGGAGTGTGTCGGGGTCGATCTGGAGTTGACCCACGGTTCCGTCGAGCATGGCGACGTAGCGCTTGTATCCATCGCTCGCGATGAACTTCCCCTGGTCAAATCCAGCCGGCAGCGCCATCAGCGGCGCGACCACGACAAACTTTCCCTTGTATTCCTCGGGAGTCGGGTTGCCGATCGTGTCGAGCACCGTGCCCCACACCACTGTACCGGTCGCCGAGACCTGATGTACCTGACCGTCTTCTGCGGCGACAAAATCACGGCCGGCGTGATACGTCGCTCCATCGATCGTGATCGTCGAGGTCGCCGTATCGAGTGCCCGCTGGATGACTCCGATATTCTGGAAGTAGCTGCCGTTCTCACCAGCCGGCTTGAGGCCGAGACGGCGCACTTCACTCTCGATGTACGCCGTCGCCATCAGGTTGTACTTGCTCCCGACGAAGCGGCCACCCATCGAATCATCGGCGTACTTGTACAGTCGGGTCATCAGGTCGCCGGCGGTGATTGCAGGGACCGTCGCTGGGCCCGAGTACTTGAGGGGGAGATCCTTCGGTCCCTGCGCGGCGAGCTGACCGGCAGCGCCGACGAGGAGCGCGAGGGTAAACGTGCGAAGTCCGGCACCTGGTGATGCCATCGAGAAGTTCCTCAGCGTTGAAGTAAGACCGGCCCGTCGGGCCCGGTTGAAAGACACTCGACAGACGGAAAACGTTGCAACCGAGTTTCGCGCTTCGAACCGTTTCCTAACCACCCCGGACATGCATCTCGCGGCGGGGATCGGCGCGCAGCCCCTGGAGCGGAACCAGCACTCCCCGTTGCGGCGTCACGGCGCGTACCTCGGCACCCCGATCGCGGCGGCCGGTCCAGGCTTCCGCGATCGCATCGGTGAGTTCGGCGTCGGTCGCGCCGCGGCGGAGGAGCTCGCGCAGGTCGATGCCGCGATCGGCGTAGAGACAGAGGAAGAGGGTTCCATCGGCGGTCAGCCGGGCACGGTCGCATGACCGGCAGAACGGCGCAGTGGTGGAGGCGATGACCCCGGCGATCATCCCGTTGGCAAACCGGTATCGCTCCGCGGGGGCATGCGGATCGTCGTCGCGCGGGATCCCCTCAGCTGATCCGAATCGCGCGGCAAGCGCCGCGACAATCGCTTCGCGCGAGACCACATCTTCAGTCCGCCATTGCGTCGCGCCGCCCACGTCCATGTATTCGATGAATCGCGGCTCGATGCCGCGCTCGAAGGCGAATGCCGCGAGATCCGCAATCTCGTCGTCGTTGAAGCCGCGGACCACCACCGCGTTCAACTTCATCCGACCGAACCCCGCGCGCCGCGCAGCATCGATCCCCTCGATCACCTCGGCGTGCCGGTCGCTCCGCGCAAACGCCGCCATCCGTTCGGGGCGCAGCGTGTCGAGTGAGACCGTGATCCGGTTGAGCCCCGCGGCGTGCAGCCGCGGCGCGATCGGCGCGAGCAGCACCGCGTTCGTGGTCAGCGCGATCTCGCGCGTTCCGGCGCGCGATCTGATCATCGCCACGAGTTGATCGAGATCACGACGCATCAACGGTTCGCCGCCAGTGAGACGGATCTTTGTCGCGCCGAGAGAGCTGAAGATGGTGATGAGGCGAGAGAGCTCTTCGAACGAGAGGAGCGATTCCCGCGGCAACCAGGTGTACTCGTCTTCGGGCATGCAATAGCTGCAGCGAAGATTGCAGCGGTCGGTGACGGAGATCCTGACCGCGCCGAGCGGCCGCCCCAGCTGATCGACGACCGGGCTCATTCCGATGTCGCGATCACGCCGCCGGGCGACGTCGGATCGACCCACCCGCTGCTACCGTCGACGTACTCTTCCCGCTTCCAGATCGGCACTCGGCGCTTCACCTCGTCGATGACCCATCGCGCCGCAGCGAACGCGCCGTCACGATGCCCCGCTCCCACCGCGACCACGACTGCGACGTCACCCACAGCCAGCTTGCCGAGCCGATGGGTCAACGCAACCCGGCACTCCCATCTCGATTCTGCCGCCGCCATGATTTCAGCGCAGGCCATTTCCGCCATCTCGGTGTAGGCGCTGTATTCGAGGCCAACAACCTCGCGCCCGGCGTGATGGTTCCTTACCAGTCCTGCGAAGGTCACCACTCCGCCGCGATCGGGCCCGGCAACCTGTGCTGCAAGTCGCTCAGCATCAATCGTTTGGAAGGTGAGATATGAAGTCATCTCATCCGCCGGCCAATGGCGGGAGCAACGCAACGGCGTCGGCCGGCCCGAGAGGTGTCTCTGCCGATGCCTGCGACATGTTCACCGCGACGAACGGTTCGGCAGGAAGCGATGCGCCCCCCGGGAGAACCCGGAGGGCGCTGACCAAATCGGCGACCTGCGCGCCGTCGGGAAGATTCACTTCAACCTGTTCCGCACCAAAGAGTTCGGCGTAGCGCGCGAAGAGCCGAACGCGACAGATCACTCGTCGTCGTCCATCTCCGAGTCGTCGGGAACGTACTCTTCATGAGCCACCAGCGCGCGTAACTCCTTGCTGGGCTTGAAGACCGGGACTGGGCGTGCGGCAACCTCGACCGGATCTCCGGTGCGTGGATTGCGCGCCATCCGCGTCTTGCGCCGGCGGATCTTGAAGGTGCCGAATCCGCGGACCTCGATGTTGTGCTGGTCGTGCATCGCCAGCTTCACGGCGTCGAGGAATGCGTCCACAACGCGCGCGCAATCCTTCTTCGAGATCATCGGTCCGGAGGTCCGGGCGATTGCAGCAGTGACTTGCTCGACGAGATCGGCCTTGGTCATCGCTCCCTCTGCAACGGGCTGGGTGAGGTGAGCCGGAAGCCTCACTTCTGGGCCGATAACTACGAGCTTAAGCGTTGCCTGTCAAGAGGTTGCGGGCTCGACCCCGAGCCTGGCCCGGACCGAGCGCAGGAACTCGTCGAAGTGCGGATAGGCGTCGTGGGGCCCCGGCGCCGCTTCAGGATGGTACTGCACAGCGAAAATCGGGAGCTCCCGATGCCGCAGTCCCTCGACTGTGCCGTCGTTCAGATTGAAATGGGTGACCTCGAGGTCCGCCGCCCCGGCGACCCCTTCTTTCCCGCCCTCGACCGCAAATCCGTGGTTCTGGGTGGTGATCAGGACGCGGCCGCTCGCGAGTTCCTTGACCGGGTGGTTTCCCCCGCGATGGCCATAGCGGAGCTTGATCGTCCTCCCGCCAAAGGTGAGTCCCAGGAGCTGGTGGCCGAGGCAGATCCCGAAGGTGGGGAGGCCGGTTGCCGTCAACGCGCGAATGGTCTCCTGCGCGTAACCGACCGCCGATGGATCGCCGGGGCCGTTCGACAAGAAGAGCCCGGCGGGGTTCCGTGCCAGCACATCGGCACTACTCGTTTCGGCCGGAACGACTTCGACGCGAAATCCGGTGCCGTCGAGCATCCGAACGATGTTGCGCTTGAGACCGTAGTCGAATGCCACGACCAGCGGTCCGTCCGCCGGACCGGCCGCGTAGGACGCTTCCGTCGTCGCACGGGACGCGAGGTCGAGTCCATCCATCGACGGAGATGCGAGGAGTTCGGCACGAAGTGCATCGGTCGGCGCATTGCCTTCGGCGATCACACCGCGCATTGCGCCGCGTTCACGGATATGCCGGGTCAAGCGCCGGGTATCGACTCCGGTGAGAATCGGCACCGACGCGGCCTCGAGCCAGTCGGCGAGCGAGCGTCGCGCCTGCCAGTTGGAATAGTGCTCGGAGAGTTCGCGAACAATGACGCCACTCACCTGAGGCCGCGCCGATTCATCGTCGTCGAGCGCGATCCCGTAGTTGCCGATCATCGGTGCCGTCATCACGACGATCTGGCCGAGATAGCTCGGATCGGTGAAGGTCTCCTGATAACCAGTCAGGTTGGTCGTGAAGACGACCTCACCGGTGCCGCGAGTGGTCTTTCCGACCAGCCGGCCAGCGAACCAGGAGCCGTCTTCCAGCAAAACAAAGGCGGGACGACCAGTCCCGCCTGCGTGAATCACCATCAGGGCTTCTTCCCCGCGGGTGGAGGAGCGGTGGTCGGTGCAGCGCCACCCGACGTCGTGCCAGCAGTCGTCGGCGCCGGCGGCGGCGTCAATCCCGGGATGACGTTGGAAGGAGCCGTCGGCGGAGCGACCGGCTGTGTCACGGCTCCCTGGCGAAGACGCTTCTGGACCTCGGACGAACCTTGCGTGCCTCGACCGCCCGAGATGATCGAGAGGAGGAGTGCCAGCCCCATGAAGAAGCCACCGGTATACCAAGTCATCTTGGTGAGGAGGTTCGTCGCCTGCCGCCCGCCCAGGACCTGAGAGGTGGTCCCGCCCCCAAGTGATGCCAGGCCGCCGCCCTGCCCGGCCTGCATCAACACCACGGCCGAGAGGAGGAGACCATCGAGAATCATGATGATCAGCAAGAACGTAAACATCCGACACCCCTGTAGTTAGCTGCCCAATCTATCCGGATCGCCCGCCCGGCTCAACTCGGCGCAGCGACCCCGGTAGCGCAGATCGCAGCCCAGGTATCCGGGTCAAGCGACGCTCCTCCGACGAGTACTCCGTCGACTTCCGCCTCGGCGATGAGCTGGGCCACGTTGTTGAGATTGACCGATCCTCCGTAGAGGATCCGGGTGTCTCTTGAAAAGCCGAGCTGGATCAGGACCGCGCGGATGGCAGCGTGCACGGCGGCAGCATCCGAGGGTGTCGCGTTGCGGCCAGTGCCGATCGCCCACACCGGTTCGTAGGCGATGAGAAGGTCGGCGCCGGCGTCAATGCCGTCGAGTCCGACGCGAAGCTGCCGCGTGACCACCGCCTCGGTCTCGCCGCGAGTGCGTTCCTCGATCGTCTCGCCAACGCAGAGCATCGCGGTCAAGCCGCCGTCGAGCACCGCGCGAAGTTTGCGATTGGTGTCGGCGTCGGTCTCGCCGAAGACCTTGCGACGTTCGCTGTGGCCAACGAGCGCCGCATCGGCACCAGCGCCGCGTGCCAGGGCGACCGAGGTCGCGCCGGTGAAGGCACCGTTGGGAGCCCAGTATACGTCCTGTGCGCCGACCACGAGATGTTCGTGACCGCGAAATCCGCTCGCTATGGTTTCCAATGAAACAGCAGAGGGAAAGAACATCACGGTGCGGCCCGGCTCCGGGCGGTACAGCGTGAGGAACCGGTCGGCAAAGGTGCGCGCTTCGCCCGGGGCGAGGTGCATCTTCCAGTTGGCGGCGAAGACGAGCGGTCGCGGCGTCATGCGTTGTCGAGCGCCTCGACGCCGGGGAGCGGCTTCCCTTCGAGGAACTCGAGCGACGCGCCGCCGCCAGTGGAGACATGGGTCACGTTGTCTTCGACGCCCGCAGCAGCAACCGCCGCCGCGGAATCACCACCGCCGACGATCGTCACTGCACCGCTGCGCGTGGCGGCGGCAAGGGCATGTGCAATCGCCATCGTCCCCTTGTCGAAGGGAGGAGTCTCGAAGACTCCCATCGGTCCGTTCCACACCACCGTCTTCGCAGACGCGATCACCTGCGTGAACGCCGTGACGCTGCTCGCATCGATGTCGTACATCGCCCATGCCGCCGGAATCTGATCGCGCGGCACCTCGCGCGTGGGGGCGTTCGACTCGAGCTTCTGGGCGATCACGGCGCCGGTGGGCAGGAGAATCTTGTCGCCGGCCTCGGCGAGAAGTCCCTTCGCCATCTCGACGCGATCGCCTTCGACCAGCGATGTTCCGGTTTCCAGGCCCATCGCCTTGAAAAAAGTGCAGGCCATCGCACCGCCGATGAGGATCCGTTCGACCTTGGGAAGGAGCGCCTCGATCAGGTCGATCTTCCCCGAGATCTTCGCTCCGCCGAGGATCGCGACGAGCGGCCGCTTCGGGTGATCGATCGCTTCACCGAGAAAGCGCAGTTCCGCGTCCATCAGAAAGCCCGCGACCGCAGGCTTCAGGCGGTGCGCAATCGCTTCGGTGGACGCGTGTGCGCGATGCGCCGATCCGAAGGCGTCGTTCACGTACATGTCGCCAAGTGCTGCGAACCTGTCGGCGAGTGCCGGATCGTTCTTCTCTTCGCCTGGATAGAAGCGGGTGTTCTCGCCGACGATGACGGCGCCGCGCGGGAGCCGGCGAACCTGGGCCGGTGCATCCGGGGAGGTCGGGTCGGCCAGAAAGGTCACCGGAAATCCGAGCAGCATCTCCAGCGCGCGCGCCACCGGCTTGAGTGAGTATTTCGGGTCGGGGCCGCCCTTGGGCCGACCAAGATGCGAGAGCACCACGACGCGGGCGCCCTTCTCGTGCAGATACCTGATCGTGGGCAAGGAGGCGCGCAGGCGAGTATCGTCGGTGATCCTCTCGCCATCCATCGGGACGTTGAGGTCGGATCGCAGCACGACACGCTGGCCGTCGAGATGCGACGGATCGAGTTGTGCCAGCGTGCGCTTGGTCACAAGGACTTGCCGATATGCGTGATCATGTCCACGCAGCGGGCCGAATATCCCATCTCGTTGTCATACCACGACGAGACATGGACCGTCGTGCCGTCGACGACATTCGTCGACAGCGAATCCACGGTGCTCGACGCGAGATTGCCGATGTAGTCGGCCGACACGAGCGGCTCGTCGTTGACGTCGAGGACACCCCTGAGGGCACCGCTCGCCGCCGCACGGAACGCCGCGTTCACCTCGTCGATGGTGGTTGCCCGGCCTACCGTGCAGGTGAGGTCGACGATCGAGACGTCGGCGGTCGGCACCCGCAAGGCGATCCCATCGAGCTTCCCCTTCACTTCCGGCATCACCAGCGCCGTCGCCTTCGCGGCGCCGGTCGACGTGGGGATGATCGACAATGCCGCCGCGCGCGCCCGGCGGAGATCCTTGTGCGGCAGGTCGAGAATGTGCTGGTCGTTGGTGTAGCTGTGGACGGTCGTCATGAAGCCGCGGACGAATCCGAAGGCGTCGCTCACCACCTTGACCACCGGGACGAGACAGTTGGTCGTGCACGACGCATTTGACACGACATGATGCGTGGCCGGATCGTATTCCAGGTGATTGACGCCGTAGACGAAGGTCTTGTCTTCGCCCTTCGCCGGCGCGGAGATCAGTACCTTCTTCGCCCCGGCTTCGAGATGCTTCGCCGCGCCAGCGCGGTCGGTGAAGTGACCGGTCGACTCCACCACGATGTCGATCTTGAGATCACGCCAGGGAAGTTTGGCGGGGTCGCGTTCGGATACCACCTTGATCGGGTTGCCATCGAGGACGATCGTGTCGCCGTCCACCGCGACCGTCCCCGGGTATCGGCCATGGACCGAATCGTACTTGAGGAGATGCGCGAGTGTGGCAGTGTCGGTCAGGTCGTTGACGGCGACGAAGGTGATCCCCTGCGTATTCGCCGCCCTGGCCGCGCGCACGATGTTGCGGCCGATTCGTCCAAATCCGTTGATTGCTACCCGTATCGACATTGAAGCCTCGTTCCAGGACTCAGGGTGTATTCGTGCGACCCGCCATCAGATTCCCGTCAGCGGGAGCTCGGCTCGTGCGAAAGTGACCCCTTCGACGCGCTCGGCCCCGCGGTCGAGCAGTTCCATCGCCGCCGAACATAATGTGGCGCCGGTGGTGAATACATCATCGACGAGGATCACCGGCCGCTCGTCGTCGGTGGCGGAAAACGCCGTTGAAAGATTCGCCCGGCGGTGTTCGGGAGTGAGGCGTGTCTGGGTGACGGTTTCGCGCGCTCGTCGTAGACGTTCGGGGCGGACCGGGAGGCCGGTAATCGCACCCAGCGCGATGGCGAGTTGTTCCGCCTGATTGTAGCCGCGGACCCGGCGGCGGCGGCGCGCCAACGGGATCGGGACGAGGTCGGCCTGCGCGACGTGGCGGACCAGCGGCGCCATCCGGAGCGCAAACGATTCGGCGAGGCGCCACCAGCCGTGGTACTTGAACCGGTGCACCAGCTGCCGCACGGCGGGGTCGAGGCGAACGGCACTTCGGACGGGACCGAAGTCGGGTGGCCACTCGGCGCAGGTCCGGCATGCGAGCCGTAACGGCAGATGGTCGCCGCATCGAGCGCAAACCGGCTCGGAGATCGGTTGCCACCGGGCGCGGCAGAGGTCGCAGACCAGGGCCTCGTCACCGCACCGTGACGGATGGCGGCATGCGATGCACTCCGACGGGAGCACCCATCGCTCGGCCCGCTGCACGACGTCAGTCCATCGTGCCATTCACAGCCGCGCGCATCACCTCGAGAGGTGGGTCGACATCGGGAAACCAGAGGCGCCAGGAGGCGGCACCCTGAGCCACGAGGACTTCGCGGCCGTCGAGCGCCCGGAGACCGCGTTCCCGGCACCGCGTCACCCAGTCGGTCGTCCCGGCACCGCGATAGGTGAGATCGAGCACGGCAGCGCCCGGAGGCAACGCGGATTGCTCGATCGGGTCGGCATCGCCGCGGGCAAGCCCGAGGGGAGTCGCATTAATCACCACGCCGCATTGCTCGAATGGTGCTGCCTCGACGCCGATCGACCGAGCCCACGTGGCAAACGCCGTGGCGCGGCGCGTATCGCGCGATCGAACGGCAACGCGTCCGCCGAGTTCGCTCGCGGCACCGATCACGGCGCGCGCGCTTCCCCCGGTGCCGATCACGCCGATCGAGGCACCGTCGGCCTGCAGCTGGCTCAGTGCCGCGAGGATTCCGTCGACATCGGTATTGCCGACGTGGAGCGCACCATCGCGACTGCCGAAGAGATTCGCCGCGCCGAGTTGCGTGACGCGCGCGTCGTGGCTGGCCGGGACAGCGGCGGTGATCTCCTTGAAGGGAATCGTCACGTTGCCACCACCACCATTGCGCGCGAGCAGCGCCATGACGGCGGGGGTCTCTGCCGCGGTGGGGCGCAACGCCAGGTAGACCGCGTCGAGACCGATGGCGCGGAAGGCGGCGTTCTGCATCACGGGCGAGAGCGAATGTGCAACGGGGTCGCCGAGGACCGCAAAGAGGCGCGAAGTGGCGGAGGCGATCACCGGCGGCGCTCCGCGCGGATCCGGTCGATCGCCCGGTCGAGGAGTTCGTCAAGGACGACGGCAACTTCGCGATAGCCGGTGACGTCACCTCCCATCGGATCATGGATGTCGCGCCGACCGCTCGGGTCGGCGGCATAATCGCCCAGCGTGAACACCTTCTGCTCGCCGCCGAGTTCGGCGACGCGGCGAGCGTGCGCCTCGGTCATGGTGACGATCAGGTCGGCCCAGCGCACCTGATCCCCAGTCAGCATGCGTGCGCGATGCGACGAGAGGTCGAGCCCGCGCTCGAGGGCGACGAGGTATGACCCCTCGGACGCCGGTGTGCCGTCCCAGGCCGCGGTTCCGGCCGACTGAACCACGGCGTCCGCAAGATCCGGTGTCCGCGTGAGCTTGTCGGCGAGGATCGCCGCGGCAAGCGGCGACCTGCACGTGTTGCCCGAGCAGACCAGGAGGATATTCATCGGGCGCGCCGTGGAGTCATCATGGCGCCATCGAGCCGGCGCGGCGCCGAAGCTCGGTGCGCGGGATCGCACCCTCGCGGACGAGGCGGGGCGTGGGGCCGCTGCAATCGACAAGGGTGGAGGGCGGGACATTTCCCAGCACACCACCATCGAGCACCATCAGATCGCCGTCGGCGATCGCTTCGGCGAAGAGCCGTTCGATCGCTTCTGGCCCCGGTGCGGCGGCCTGCCCCGGCCGGTTCGCCGACGTCGAAGTGAGCGGATGGCCCAGCCGCCCGACGAGCTGCGCGATGCCACGATGAGAGGTCCACCGTACGGCAATTCCCCCTTCAGGTCCGCGCAGTGAATCCGGCAGGCGGCCTTCACCGCCGCGCAGCACCAGCGTCAGCGGGCCGGGCCAGAATTCACGTGCGAGGACCCGGGCCTGCGGCGTGAGGACCAGCCCAGTCCGTTCCAGCATCTCGAGATCGCTGATCAGGAGAAGAAACGGCTTGCGCGCCGGGCGACCCTTGAGCTGTGCGAGACGTGTGAGCGCTTCGGGGATCGGCGCCGACCCCAGCCCGTACACTGTTTCTGTGGGATAGGCGAGCAGCTTCCCCGCGGCCAGATGCGGCGCCAGAACCACTGCGGCTCGCTCGACGTCGTCTTCGGTGTGGAACGGGATGCTCATCGACGACTCGCGTACCATGCGGCAAGGTCGAGGTCGTGCGCCGTGGTGATCTTGAGGTTCTCGATCGAGCCGGGGATCAGGTCGACAGGCTCACCCAGGCGCTCGACGAGGGTGGCATCGTCGGTCGCCGGCAACTCATCGAGGCCGGCGGCGGCATGGGCGCGTTCGAGAATGGCGCGTGGGAACGCCTGGGGCGTCTGCGCGGCCCAGAGACCGTGACGGTCGACGGTCGACAGGATGCGTCCGAAATCGTCGGCGCGCTTGATGGTATCGGCCACGGGAATTGCGGGCACCGCTGCGCGTCCGTCACGCGCGCTGGCGATCGCCGCGTCGATTGTTGTGCGCGCAGGGAACGGGCGGGCGCCGTCGTGGACCAGAACGATGGTGCAGTCACCGGCGAGCGCCGCGAGGCCGGCCCGGACCGAATCGCGTCGTTCCTTCCCACCGGCGACCAGGTGCAGCCGCTCGCCGCACGCGTCGGCAAGCCATGCCGGCGGCGTGGCCGCATCTTCGGGTGGAACGACGACGATGATCCGGCCTACGTGCGGATGCGTTGCGAACGCACGGATCGCGTGCAGCAGGACCGGCGTCCTGGCCAGCAACTGATACTGCTTGGGGACTGGTCCTCCGAAGCGGGTGCCGCGCCCCGCGGCGACGACAACGACTCCGACGTCAAGCGGCAAGGGTACGGACCAGTTCTTCGACGTGCTGCAATCCATGATGCCGCAGACCGGCGATCTTCGCCGTCGACCGCGACGATCCGAATGCGTGCACGAACCCGAGACGTGCCGCTTCGTTGAGGCGGCGCTCCAGTCCGCCGATCGGCCGGATCTCGCCGCCGAGTCCGAGTTCGCCGATGAACAGTGCGTTGGCCGGCGCGGGACGATCATGTGCCGACGAGAGGAGTGCTGCGGCAACGGCGAGATCGGCGCCAGGCTCCGTGAGCCGGACGCCCGCGGTGACATGGACGAAGACGTCGCGCGTTGCAAACGAGGCGCCGGCGCGACGCTCCAGCACGGCGAGGATCACGGCGAGGCGCTTCGGGTCGAGCCCGGTCGCGACGCGCTGCGGCGTGCCGTACCCTGATGGTGCCGCGAGCGCCTGCACTTCGACGAGCACGGGCCGCGTCCCCTCCATGAGCGCAGTCACCGCGCTGCCGGGAGTCCCTTCCGCGCGCGCGGCGAGGAACACCGCCGAGGGATTCGGGACCGTGATGAGGCCGTGCTCGGTCATTTCGAAGACGCCGAGTTCGTCGACGGAACCAAAGCGGTTCTTGGTGGCGCGCAGCAGGCGGTAGTCGAGCGCCGATTCGCCTTCGAAGTAGAGCACGGTATCGACGATGTGCTCCAGCGTCTTCGGCCCGGCGATACTGCCGCCCTTCGTCACATGCCCGACGACGATCACCGCGACACCAGTCTCCTTGGCGAAGCGCATCAGCTGGCCGGCGCACTCGCGAACCTGCCCCACGTTACCCGGCGCGCTTTCGAGTGCGTCGGTGTACACCGTCTGGATCGAATCGAGGACGAGCACCGACGCGTCCATCGCACGGGTGGCACGCAGCACCGATTCGAGGCGGGTTTCGCCGATGACGCGCACATCGCCGGAGCCGGAGCCGAGGCGATCGGCACGAAGCCGCAACTGGTCGGCGGATTCCTCGCCGCTGGCGTAGAGGACTGCGCGTCCGGCTCCTTCGAGTCGTGCAGCGGCCTGCAGCAGGAGCGTCGACTTGCCGATCCCCGGTTCGCCGCCAATCAGCGTCATCGATCCCGGCACGATCCCGCCGCCGAGGACGAAATCGAGTTCGGCGAGTCCGGTCGTCCAGCGTTCGAGGCGCGTCGCCGTGACGTCGCGCAGGCGAATCACCGGCGCACCGGCGGCGCCGCTTTCGACTGCACGAGTCGACGAGAGGACGATCGGTTCCTCAGCGATGCTGTTCCACTCGCCGCACCCCTCACAGCGACCGGCCCATTTGGGATGGTCGTGGCCGCACTCGGTGCAGCGCCAGACCGATCGCGCCTTGGCCATCTAGGCCTCACGCTCGCTGCGATTGTCGAAGCGGGTGTACTGCTTGTGAAAGTGGAGATCGAGCATGCCGGTCGGGCCGTTGCGGTGCTTGGCGACGTGGATATCCGCCCGCCCCTCGAGGGACTCGCCCTTCTCTTCAGCCTTGTCGCGAAGGTCCTTGTACATCTCGGCGCGATGGATGAAGATCACCACGTCGGCGTCCTGTTCGATGGCGCCGGAGTCGCGCAGATCGGAGAGGACCGGCGTGCGCTCGCCGCCCCGCTGCTCCGACGCGCGCGACAGCTGCGACAGGGCGATCACCGGCACCGACAGCTCGCGCGCCAGCCCCTTGAGCGAACGCGAGATGTCGGAGATCTCCTGGACGCGATTATCGGAATATTCCGGGCTCCGCATCAGCTGGAGATAGTCGACCACGATCAACCGGACATCATTTTCTGCACGCAGCCGGCGTGCCTTCGAACGCATCTCGAGGAGGGTGAGCGCCGGGGTATCGTCGATCCACACCGGACAGCTCTGCAGAATCCCCGCAGCGCGCGCCAGCTTGGTGAAATCCGTGTCGCGGAGCGACCCACGCCGTACCGACTGCGAATCGACGCGGGCTTCGGAGCAGAGCATCCGCTGCACCAGCGCGTCCTTCGACATTTCGAGCGAGAAGATCGCAACGCCGAACCCCTTTTCCGCAGCGTTGGTCGCGATGTTGAGGCAGAAAGCGGTCTTTCCCATCGACGGGCGAGCTGCGACGATGACAAGTTCCGACGGCTGGAATCCGCTGGTCATCTCGTCGAGATCGACAAATCCGCTCGGCACGCCGGTCACCGCCGACCCGCTTCCCTGCAGCGCCTCGATCCGCTCCATCGTCGGCCAGAGCATCTCCTTGATGCGGGTGAATCCCGCCTCGCGCCGCTGCTGGCCGATGGTGAAGATCTTCCCTTCGGCGCTGTCGAGGAGCTCGGTCGCGGTCGACTTGCCGTCGTAGGTCGCGGTGATGATCTGCGTCGCCGCTTCGATCAGGTGGCGCTGGATCGCCTTGTCACGCAGGATGCGGGCGTGGAACTCGAGGTTGGCGGCGGTGGGGACGGCATTGACGAGTTCGTCGAGATACGGCACGCCGCCGGCGATTTCGAGATCACCGCGGCGCAACAACTCATCGCGGAGCGTGACGTAGTCGATCACCATCCGCTGTTCGAGGAGACCGCGGAGTGCCCGGAAAAGCCGGCGGTGCCCTTCGCGGTAAAACATGGTGTCATCGAGGAGTTCGGCGCCGCGGAGTGCGGCGTCGCCGTCGATGATCATCGCGCCAAGAACTGCCTGTTCGGCTTCCTGGCTCCACGGCGCACCGCGCCCCTGGAACGCGTCAGGCGCGGCGATCGAGGAGCTGTCGGGCAATACGGACGTCATCCCACGTTGGCCGTTTCCAGTTCGGGTTGCGAAGCAGTGCCGCCGGATGGTAGGTGACCACCAGGGGAGTGCCGTTCCAGTCGTGGACCTTGAGCCGCAGCCGGCCCAGGGATTCCTTGACGCCGAGCAGTGCCTCGGCCGCCGTCCCGCCGAGCGCCAGGATCACGCGCGGCCGGACCAGTTCGATCTGTCGTCGAAGATACGGCATACAGGCGTCCCGTTCATCGGGGAGTGGGACGCGGTTGCGCGGCGGCCGGCACTTGACGACGTTGGCGATGTAGACGTCGCTGCGCTGCAGCTCGACGCCGGCGAGGATCTTGTCGAGGAGTTCACCGGCCCGCCCGACGAACGGCCGCCCCGAAAGGTCCTCGCTTTCGCCCGGCCCCTCGCCAACCACCATCAGACCGGCGTGAGGGTTCCCCTCCCCCGGCACGGCGTGGGTGCGGGTGGTGCACAGCGGGCACTTCTGACAGCCGACGACCACCGACGCGATCTCGTCGATTGAATCCCAGGGAGGCTGGGCTGCAGCCGGCGGGAGTCGAATCGACAGCCCCGCTTCGGGAATCGGCGGCATCCCTTTGCGCCAACCCTCGCCCTCGACACCGGTCGATGCTGGTGCGTCGGCTGGTGGCGGAGGAGCTGACGGGGCTGGAGGCACCGCAGCGGCCGATTGGGCCGAGTGTGAGGGTCGCGGCGATGTGCCAGTCGTTTCCACCTGGAGCGGCGCCGGTGACGTCGTAGCTGCGGTCGGCCAGTTGAGCGGCGCGTCGAAGATCACTTCGTCCCCGCCAAGATCCCGCTGCAATTCGATCCATCGCCGGCGCGGATCAGCCACGATACGCCTCGACCGCGTCGAGAATCGCTTCGGCAATCTCGCCCTTGCTGCGCAGCGCGACCCGCTGGCTCCCGCCACGACGATTGAGGATCGTCACCGCGTTGGTATCGACTTCGAACCCGGCGCCCTCTTCCTCTGCATCATTGATCACGATGAGATCGAGCTGCTTCCGGTCGAGCTTGGCGTGGCCCTTCTCGATCGCATTGCCGGTCTCGAGGGCAAATCCTACCGCGGTGAGGTCGCTCGGCCGCGCGGCGAGTGTGGCGAGGAGGATATCGTCGGTCGGTACCAGTTCGAGCGAAAAGCCGCCCTCGCCTCGCGGCAATTTGCGATCGCGTGGTGCGGCGGCGCGATAGTCGGCCGGCGCCGCAGCCATGACGAGGATGTCGGCAGATGACAGCGCGCTGCGAACGGCATCGGCCATCTCCGTCGTCGTCTGCACCGGGACGAGATGCACGCCGTCAATCGCCCGTTCGGCAGACGGCCCCGAAATGAGAGTGACCTCCGCCCCGCGGATCCATGCCGCGTCGGCGATCCGATATCCCATCTTGCCGCTCGATCGATTGGTCAGCACGCGCACCGGATCGATCGATTCGCGCGTCGGGCCCGCGGTGACGACGAGGCGCCGACCACTCAACGCACCGGCGCCGCGAACCACCCGGGCCGCATGTGCCATGATCTCTGCCGGCTCTGCCATTCGCCCGGGGCGGTCCGAGGGACCTTCGGCGAGCGCACCGAGAACCGGGCCGACCGTCTGCCATCCCCGGTCGCGAAGCAGCCCGAGATTCGCCTGCGTGGCGGAGTTGGCGTACATCTCGTCGTTCATCGCCGGCGCAAGGAGAATCGGTGCTGCCCCGGCGAGTACCAGTGCGGTGAGGAAATCATCGGCCATTCCTGCGGCGAGTCTGGCGATGACATTCGCGGTGGCGGGAGCGACGATGACAAGATCCGCGTCCCGCGCGAGTGTGACGTGCTCGAGCGCGGTGCCGCGTTCCCAGAGCGACGTGTGCACGAGGCGGCGAGTGACGGCTTCGAAGGTCGGTGCGCCGATGAATTCCGACGCACCGCGGGAGAGGACTACGTCGACCAGCGCTCCTCGCTGCGTCAGTTCCCGCGCGAGGAGGACACACTTGTAGGCCGCGATCCCCCCCGTCACGCCGAGGACGATGCGACGGCCCTGCCACATCTCAGGCGTCGGTGCGACGCCGGCGCAACTCGCGGAACGTGAGTTCGCCGCTGGTGAGCTTCTGCAAGGACAGCGTGGTGAGCTTCTTGACGCCTTCCGCCTGTTGCCAGCCGGCGACCGCATCTCGCGGAAACTCGTTGAGGTACCGGGCGAATTTTGCCGCGACGAGAACGCCGCGATACTTCGAACCGGTTTCCTGCGCCACTTCCTGCGGAGTGAAAATTTCCACCGTGTGCTCCTCTGTCAGTGTGCTGCCGCGGTGCGGTGCAACTCCGCCGCCACCTCGGTGCGAAGCCGGTCGAGCACGACCGCAAAATCGCGCTGCCGGCTGGTGCGCCGTGATTCTGCATCGAGGATGGCGTTCACGGCCTGCACCGCCGCCCCCACTTCGTCGTTCACCACCACATAGTCGTACTCGACCGCCGCACCGAGCTCATCGATCGCCTGCTGCAACCGGCCGGCGATGACCGGCGCCGAATCGGTTGCCCGGCCGCGAAGCCGTTCGGCAAGCACCGCACCGCTCGGCGGCACGATGAAGACCAGGACCGCGTCGGGAAATCGTGCCCGGACCTGCCGCGCGCCGCACACTTCAATGGCGAGGATCGCGTGACGCCCGGCATGGGTGATCCGCGTCACTTCACTCGCCAGCGTTCCGTACCGGTGGCCGTTGTACACCGCGTGCTCGAGAAACTCGCCGGCGACAACCCGCCGTTCGAACTCCGCGTCATCGACGAACCAGTACGACGCACCGTTCACTTCGCCGGGCCGCGGCGGCCGCGTCGTCGCCGACACCGACTGCGCCGCATCACTCCGTGCCGCCACGAGCTGCGCACTGATGGTCGACTTCCCGCCACCCGACGGCGAGGAGAGTACCACCACCATCGGCGTCACTCGATGTTCTCCAGTTGCTCGCGCACCTTTTCCAGCTCGCCCTTCATTGCAACTACGTCGCCGGCAATCTCGGCGTCATTCGCCTTGGAGCCGATCGTGTTGATCTCGCGCCCCATCTCCTGCGCCAGAAAGCCGAGCTGCTTGCCGATCGCCAACTCGCCGCCGAGTGCTGTGGTTGCAGCGTCGAGATGCCCGCGCAACCGCACCAGCTCTTCGCTGATGTCGAGGCGATCGGCGGCGATCGCGATTTCCTGCGCCATCCGCGCGTCGTCGACCGTTCGATCACTGGCGAGCATCTGCACGTTGGCCGCAAGACGGTCGCGCTCGCGGAGGAGCCGCGCCGGTGCCCGCGCTTCGATTCGATCGGCCGCGGCGCGCATCGTGGTGATCCGCTCGACCAGGTCCCGCATCAGCACTGCGCCTTCGCGTTGCCGGGCCGTGCGGCATTCGGTTGCGGCCGTGGCGACGACCGGTGCGAGCGCCGCCCACGCCACTGGCTCCGTCCCGCCGGCACGCACACCGAAGACATCCGCCTGGCGCGCCACCAGCTCCACGGTCACGTCGCCGGCGAGGCCGAACCTCCGTTGCAGGTCGCGCAGCGCGGTGACCACCTGCTCTGCCCTCGCCAGATCGACGGCCTTCCTCGATTCGTCATCGGCCCAGTGGACCTGGACGTTGACGTGCCCTCGCTCGAACTGCCGCCGCAAGGCATCTCGGAGATCGGCTTCAAGGACGGCGAGGTCGGACGGCAGCCGCGCGGACAGGTTGAACCAGCGGTGGTTGACCGTCCGGATCTCGACGCGCGCCCGCCGTCCCCCAACATCACCTTCCGCCGTCCCGAACCCGGTCATGCTCAGCGCCAAGGTCGCTCCGGTCAGGAGAAAGCCCGGAAAGATAGCCGCCGCTGGCTAGTTCGAGAACTCCCAGCGGATCCCGAACGTGGTACCACCCGACTGGATCGGGTACCCCGGGACCGTCCCCAGCCGGACCGCCTGCAGGTTGACCCGATCGTAGTAGGCGATGAAGGGGCCGAGCTGCAGCTGGATCACGGTCCGAAAGAAGGTCGCACCTGGAAGCGGGATCGCGGCGCCGGTCGCATCACGGCCACCGATCCCGGGACTCCACGTCTCCATGACTCCCTGGAGCTTGAGCTGGAAGATTCCGCTAGGAAAGTTGCGCAGGAAGCGGGAGCGGATCGTCGCCGTGGTGAGACCGTGCTGCGGCGGGACGCCATCGGGGAGGATCCCGTGCAGTGGATTCTGGTACGCGGTCTCCAGCGTGAACCAGTTGATCGGCGTCAGTCGCGCGTGGACCGTGATCCAGTCGGTCTGCGCGAGCGGTGCGTAGGCGTTGATCACGGCGAATTCCGAGAACGACTCGGGCCGCCACCCGGCGTCGTGCGCGTACCCCGCGTCGATCGCCAGCAGCTTGCTATTGAATCCGGCAGTCGCCTGGGCATCGACAAAGTTGAACGGACGCTGCGTCGCGATCGACGGGCTCTGGACCCGGCTGCCGCCGGAGTAATTCGCGCCGACTGAGAAGCCGAGCGGAAGTTGGATCCCGACGCGCGCGGCGGCCCAGTGGCTGTTCCGAGCCGCCGAGTGATGTTGCGCATCGCCCTCGACCGATCCGGTGATCAATCGGCTGGGTGACCATCCGATCTCCATCCGGCCCGAGAGCGGCGTCCATCTCGTGGTATACCACCCGCTCCCAACGGCGGACCAGGTCGGGGCGCGCAACGACGCGACGGCGCCGAACTGACCGATGCCTTCGCCGCCCGGCGCAGAATCGCTGCTCCACTCCGTGTGTGACGCGAGCAGGTCAATGCCGGCGCCGAGGCCATCGTCCCGCTGCCGCCACGCCGCGCGCATCGATGCATCGGTCCGCGACCCCGTGACGCCGGCGAACAACGTGTCGGACTTGTCGGTATTGAGGAGCAGCCCGCGGTCGATCGATTGAGTGATGACCTGACCCTGAATGCCGAAGTGCGGCGTGGGGACATAGCCGAATTGCACCCACCCGCTGCCGATCGTGTTGGCGCCGCCGGTCGGCAGCGAGTTGACGCCGAAATAGTCTGCCGCCGCCGAAAAGCCGATGCCACTTGAATAGCGACGTTCGAACGAGGCGAAGTATCGCGCGATGCCGCGATCACCCTGGGCGACGCCGACCTTGGTGCGCGGTGCCTGTCGATCGTAGGCGCGTGTGAAGAGCCGCACACGCATCGAACCGGGCGTGGTGGTGACGTCGACACTGTCGAGGATACCAAGTGGAATCGTGGACGGATCCCAGGCCAGTGAATCGGGTCCGACGGCAATCTGCGGGACGCCGTCGAGTTCGTACGTCACCGACGCCGCCCCGTGGGCCATGTAATTGGGCAGCACGGCGCTGCCGATCCAGCCGGCACGGTCGAGATAGACGCCGGGAATGCGCGCCAGCAGTTCGGGCACGCTCTGCGCCGTGGCCCAATCGATCGAGTCGCGCGTGAAGACGGTGCGAGAGCCGGCCGGCTGCACCTCGTCGGTGCCGCTGCGTGGCAACGCGGCGCGGCGGATGAGCAAGTCCTTCTGAACCTTGAGGAGGCGGTCGGTGGTAGAGAGCGTGTCGCGGCGCACATGCGACGTATCGACTCGCACCGAGTCGAGCGGCCGGTTGAGTACCGGATCCTGCGCGACAAGGCGTTGCGCATGGCAGAGGAGGGCCACACCGATCACCCAGGCGACGACCGGCACTCGCACGCGCGAACTCAGCTCCGGGCGAGCAGGAACTCAGTGAAGAGGCGAACCATGACTCCGGTCGGCCCTTTCACCTGGGTCGGCAACTCGCGGTCGGTGTACGCCGTTCCCGCAATGTCGAGATGCGCCCACGGATACTCTTCGGCGAACTCCCGCAGGAACCAGCCCGCGGTGATGCTCCCGGCGGGACGTCCGCCGGAATTTTTCATGTCGGCGATATCCGACTTGATCAGCTCGCGGTATTCGTCCCAGAGCGGCAATTCCCAGGCACGCTCGTCGGCGCGTTCCCCGGCGGCGATAACGGCGCGAATCACCTCATCGCTGGTCCCCATCACGCCGCTGGCGGTGTGCCCGAGGCCGATCACGATCGCACCGGTGAGCGTCGCGCAGTTGATCACGGCGGCCGGCTTGTACTGCCGCGCCCACGACAGCGCATCGGCAAGGATGAGCCGTCCTTCGGCGTCGGTGTTCACCACCTCGATCGTCTTGCCGAGGTGTGATCCCACCACATCGCCCGGCTTGTACGAGGTGCCGGACGGCATATTCTCGCAGAGTGGAATCAGGCCGATCACATGTTGCTTCGGCTTGAGTTGGCCAATCACATCAAAGGTGCCGAGGACCGCCGCCCCGCCGGACATGTCGTACTTCATATCTTCCATGTTCTGCGCCGGCTTGATCGAGATCCCGCCGCTGTCGAAGGTGACGCCCTTGCCGATGAGCACCACCGGTGCCGCGTCCGACCCGCGATGATCGAGCACGATGAAGCGTGGTTCGACCGCACTTCCCTGCGCAACGGCGATCAACGCCTTCATTCCTGCCTTGATGATCGCCGCGCGGTCGAGCACCGTGACGGCGATGCCGTGCCGCTTGCCAAGTTCCGTGGCTGCGCTGGCGACGTATTCCGGCGTACACGTGTTACCGGGCAACACCTGCAGGCCGCGCGTGAACGCCTGGCCGCTTGCAATGATGCTGCCGAGTGATACGCCTCGCGCGAACGATTCATCCGCAGCGAGCGTGAGAAGCTCGCATTTCTCGAATGCCGGCTTGACGACTTCCGGGGGGCGCTTCAGATCGGGAAAGTGCCAGGCGCCAAATGGAATTCCTTCGGCAAGTGCCTGTCCGGCCCGATCGGACGGGATTCCGGCGGCAGCTTCCGGCAGGAACGCCACGATCGCAGACGGCACACCGAGGATCCTGGCACGCTTACCGGCGATCATCGCGGCACGCCGCAGCGCGGCATCGGTGACCTTCTGCGGATCGCCCAGTCCGACGAGCAGAATTCGTTCAGGTGCTTTCTTCGCAGGATAGAGGAGTGCGGTTTCATCGCGCGCGCCGGTGAAGTCACCCGACTCCCAGCAACGATTGATGGTGCCATCGGCGGCGCGATCAAGTTCGGTCAGGCCGGCGGGGAGCGGACCCTTGGCCACGAGAATGACGAGAAGTGGCGTCTGCAGACCAGAGAGTTTCGCCACGCGGTGGGTGACAACTAGCGGCATGTACGCCCCGTCGGACCGGAGAACCGGAATGGTGAATCGAGCCGAGCGATCAGGGCGGGAAAATACACCGAGAGGACGTGCCGATGCCCAAGGTGGGACTCGAACCCACAATCCCTTGCGGGAAGCGGATTTTGAGTCCGCCGCGTATACCGTTCCGCCACTTGGGCCTGCGCACCAAAAACGCCGATGCACAACGGCCCGTCAAGGCTCCGGCGACGCCGCTCCCCGGCCACCGCCGTTGAGTCGCTGCAATTGCAGATCGCGCACACGCTGCAGCAGCCGGTCGCGTGCCACCTGGAACTGCCCGCGCTGAACCGGACTCAGGATCGGCGCGAGCTCCTTCATTTCATCGCGAAATGTTTCGGCGTATGCCACCCGATTGGAATTCAGGCCGTCCACATATCGGGAGACGTTGTCCGGATTTGCAGCAACGCCGGGGCGAAGCTCTCCCATGAGTGACAGCCGCAGCTGGCGCTCCTCGGTTTCGAGGCCGGCACGCTTCTGGGCCCAGGTCGTCACAACGCGCTGAAATGGTCCGACCTGATCGGGGGTCAACCCCATCTCCTTGGTCACCTGATTCATGAAGACCCGCTCGATGTTCTGTTCGAGCGCGGCGCGCCGCGGCTCCTTCTGGGCTGCAAGTGGGCTCGCCAGCAGCGCCATTCCGATGACCAGCGCTCCGCATCGACGCGTCATTGTCCTCCCCCTCCTTCGGAATGCAGCAGGTCTTCAAGTTCGCCTTCGGTCAAGTCACCCAGGTGCGGAGTCAGTCCCGGGGTTGCATCCGACGCCGACGGCCCGAGCGACTGCTGCACTACTTCAAGTTGCTGCTCAGTCAGGTTCTGCAATTCGGGGAGGATCGCGACCGGCGCCTCCGCGACGGCCGCCACCGATCCCGCCGGGCGATCGGGCGTCCGGGAGATCGCGATGATCAAGATCGCCGCCGCTGCCGCAGCAACCAAACCGATTGCGCCGCCGCGCCATGGTATCCGCCGCACCGGGCGCTCGATGTCGCCCTCGTGCCGGAGACGTTCCACGACGTGATTGGCGATCGCCGCGCCATCAATCCGCAAATCGGCGCCAAGGGCGACACCTGTGCTGACCAGCTGCCATTCCGCCCCGCACGAGGCGCACGACGAGAGATGCGCCAGCTCGGCCGCGTCCCAGGCCCCGTCGCCACGCGCCACTTCGGGCATCCGATCAGAGAGTTGTTCGCAGCCGGTCACCCGAGCAGCTCCTTCAGACGCTTGACTGCATGATGATAGTGGACGCGTGCCGCGCCGGGCGTGCTTCCGACGGCCGTCGCAATGTCCCGATACTCCAACCCCTGCTGGACCCGCAGCAGAAAGACTTCACGCTGCAAGCGCGGCAACCGCCCGAGTCCCGCCTGGAGCTGCCTCCCCGCCTCGTCCGCCGCGAATTCGCCGGCGGGATCCGACCGGTCGGCAACATCGTGCTCCTCGATCGGCACGAACGCCCGCCCCTTGTTCTGCCGGAAGCGATCCTTGAGGAGGTTGCCGGCGATCCTGAAGAGCCATCCCCGAAAGGATCCGTCACCTCGCCATCCATCAAGCCCTCTGAACGCTTTGAAGAATGTGTCCTGCACCAAGTCGTCGATCTCAGCGCCCCGGGCTCCGGCTGCGCCAAGATACCGGCCGAGTGCCGCGGCGTGACGCTCGACCAACTGTCGAGCCGCCAGCTCGTCGCCACCCCTCCACGCCATTACCAGTTCAGGGTCGGTCAGGGGGCACTCGCTCGTGGCTGGCCGTCACCGTAACGACGTTGCGGCCGAGCCCGCGTTAACGTTCGAGCTGAGCGATCATTGGATCCGGTCCGATCCAGCCGGGAGGATGTGAAAATCAATTCCGGCAAAATGTTGACGACTGGCAGTTGGCTGAACACGTTGCCATCAAACGTAATAGGCTGTCCTATCTCAGGTGACTTCTGAATCAAATCGGTCTGATGAACACGACGTCCGCAGGACTTTCCACAAAGGGTCCGATGGTGATTGGCCACCGTGGTGCTTCGGGGCACGCGCCGGAGAACTCGCTCGCGGCCTTCCGCATCGCGGCGTCGGCGAATCACGTGGCGACGTGCTCCGGCGTCGAACTCGATATCCAGGTGACTGCGGACGGCGAGATTGTGGTCTATCACGATGCCGTCCTTGCGTCGGGCGACCCGATCCCATCGCTCCCTTCGGGCAGGGTCCGCGCCGTGACCCTGGCCGACGGATCAGCACTACCGACCCTTCGTGAGGCACTCGCCGTCCTGGACAACCTCGACGTCTTCATCGAGGCAAAACATCTGCCGCCTGCCGCAGACAAGTTGCTCCTTGCAACGATCACGGCAGCGCGCCGGCGATGCCATATCCACGCGTTCGACCATCGGATGATCGCCAGACTCCGCCGCCTCGATTCGTCGCTCTCCCTCGGGATTCTCTCCCGGTCGTATCCGGTGGATCCGGTGGGCCAGGTGGTCCACGCCGGTGCCAACACGCTGTGGCAGGAGGCGTATCTGATCGATCAGCCGCTTGTCGCGGCGTGCCACGCGGTCGGGATCCGGGTGATCGCGTGGACGGTGAACGACGCTGGTCAGGCTGCTGCGCTCGCTCGGCTCGGAGTCGACGGACTGTGCGGCGACTGGCCGGAGCGGCTGCGACATTCGTGGTGAATAAAAAAGCGCCCCGGGTCGGGGCGCTCGGTGGTGCGGCGTGCGCAGCGTCTCAGCTCGCGGCCTCGATCGGATAGACGGAGACCCGCAGGCGATCGCGGTCCTTGCGTTCGAACTTCACGACGCCGTCGATGTAGCTGTGCAGCGAATCATCTTTCGCCTTGAAGACATTGCGGCCGACGTGGAACTTCGTGCCGCGCTGCTTGACGAGGATGCTACCCGCCGTGACGCGCTCGCCGCCAAAGTGCTTGACGCCGAGGTACTGCGGGTTCGAGTTGCGGCCGTTGCGGCTGGAGCCGACGCCCTTCTTGTGTGCCATGAATTACCTCAGCCGAGAGCGACGCCAGTGATCCGGACTTCGGTGAACTTCTGCCGATGGCCGGTCTTCCGCCGATAATTCTTGCGGCGCTTGAATTTGAAGACGTAGATCTTGTCGTGCTTCCCGTGTCCGATCACTTCCACCGACACCGACGCGCCCTTGACGACCGGCGACCCCGCAGTGATCGTGTCGCCGTTCGAGGTGAGGAGCACCTCGTCGAAAGTGATCGTGTCGCCGGGCAATTTTTCGGACATCAGCGGCAGACGAAGGGTTGCCCCCGTCTCAGCCCGCCATTGTTTCCCGAGCGCCTTGAAGATCGCGTACATCACATCCTCCAAAATAGCCCGCAAAGCTATGGACCTCATGCACTTGGTGCAAGGGGTGTCAGGCTACGGCATAGAGCTCGGTGACGTCCCGCCCCGCCGGCCTGGACATCAGCCTGAACTCGTCGAGCCGCAGCATGGGGTCGTCGCGAAGTTCGAGTTCGATCCCGCCCTGCCGTCCGAGCGCCTGGACCAGCTTTGGCTCCTCTTCGAGCAGGTAGAGCGCGACGTCCGGATGCAGCCGGATGGCGATCCGCCGTTCCTTCCGCTCGGTGCCGGCCCTCTTGATGGCACGCTCCAGCCGGCGGGTGACCACCTCCGGCGAAAAGATGCGCCCGGTCCCGTGGCAGATCGGGCACTCGCGGGTCATCGATGCCCAGAGTGACGGGCGCACCCGCTGGCGGGTCATCTCGATCAGGCCGAGTTCGGAGACGGCGTAGGCGCGGGTCCGAGCCCGGTCGCGGCCGAGGTGCGTGCGAAGCTCCTGGAGCACCCGGTCCCGATTTGCCTTGGTCTCCATGTCGATGAAGTCGGCGACGACGATGCCGCCGACGTCGCGCAGGCGGATTTGCCTGGCGATTTCGCGAGCCGCCTCGATGTTGGTCCGAAGAATCGTCTTCTCCGGATCCCGCTTTCCCGTGTAGCGGCCGGTGTTCACGTCGACCGACACCAGTGCTTCGGTCGGCTGGATGATCAGATATCCGCCGCTCGGCAATTCCACGCGCTGCTGAAAGAGATCGCGAATCTCGGTCTCGATCTTGAAGCGGTCGAAGAGCGGGATGCCGTCATCGTAGAAGTGCACCCGCTCGGTCAGTTCGGGATCAATCAACTCGAGATACTGGCAGATCTCGTGATGGAGTTCACGAGAATCGACCCACAACGCATCGACCTTGGCAGAGAAGACATCACGCACCAGCGATCGGGTGAGCGACGCTTCGCGATGAAGGAGCGCTGGCCCGCGGCGGAGATAGGTCTGCTTCCGCTTGATCTTTTTCCAGGTGTTGATCAGCGAAAGGATCTCGCGCCGGAAATGATCCTCGGTGACCCCCTCAGCCACCGTCCGCACGATTACGCCGCCGGCGTCGCTCGGCACGAGCTTCGAGACCATCTCGCGCAATTTCGCACGCTGCTCGCGGTTTTCGATCTTTCGCGACACGCCGACCTTGGTAGCATACGGCATGTACACCAGGAAGCGTCCGGCGAGCGAAATCTGGGCGGTGACCCGGCACCCCTTGGTGGAGATCGGCTCCTTGGTCACCTGGACCGGGAGCATCTCTCCCTTCTTGAGTCGTTCGGTAATGTCGGGAGCGGCGCGCCGACCGCCGATCTCGCGCCGGCCACCATCACCCCGACGCTTCCCCGCCGGGGCCGCCGCCGGCTGGGCGGCGCCTTCGACCTCGGCGTCGGCATCGGCATCGGACGCGTCGTCATCGGGTTCGTTGTCATCGGGATCATCATCCTCCTCGGGTTCGAGAAGGTCCGATGCGTGCAGATATGCGCTCTTTTCAAGTCCGATGTCGACGAACGCCGCCTGGATCCCGCCCAGAACCGCTTCGACGCGACCGTAATAGATGTCGCCCACCGTTCGACTCTGATCGGGCCGGTCGACCAACAATTCGACCAGTCGATCGTCCTCGATAATGGCAACGCGGGTTTCGCGAGACGTACCGGAGATCAGGATTTCGCGCTTCACTGGGTTCTCTCGGAGGACCAGAGCGGCATCGCGCCTGGCCCACGCATGGAGGGAGGATTGGATGCCGGACCGTGACCGGGCGAGTCCCCAACGACCGCCCCAACGTCCTCGCGGAGCGACCATCGCGATACGACGCGGTCGATGGCATTCCATCGAACAGGTCCGATCGCGTGCGGGTGCTGCCGGTGAACGGGGAGCCGTCGCCTTGCCGTGGGGCAATGCGCGCAGTGGTGCAGAAGGTCCAGCGAACGAAGAAGGCTACGAGATCTGCAACCAGCTGCCTGGCCACGCCGGATGGGCGCCAACGCGCAATCGACGATGGAATGGGGCGAGGTTGCATGTCTAAACTTATGAAACACTGGCACTTACAGCAAGACGACGGGGCTCGCGTTGCGGCGCGGTGGCCGCGACCTCGGAACCTGGAATCGGGGCAAGCGGTTTGACAGCTGTTCCCGGGTGGCGCCTACCGTGCGTACCCTTCAACATCGGCCCGATACTCAAGTCGCAGGAAAACCACGCACGGGCAGGCCTCGCGGCTCGGCCCTTGCCCTCGAAATAAAGGACCAATGACCAACTCTTTGAGATGCGTTCGCCGCGTCGCGCGCGCGTTGCCATCGCTGGCGGTGGCCGCGATCGCCGGGTGCCGCAGCGATTCACAGCTTCCCGCCGGCGCTCCATCGACCATCGCAGTCGTCGCGGGTGGCGACCAGGTGGCAACCGTCGGCACCTCAGTTGCTGTCGCACCGACAGTCGAGGTTCGCGACGCGGACGGCGCGCCGGTGGCGGGCGTCACGGTTCGTTTTTCTCTTCCCGACGGAACTGGAACGATCTTCGGCGATTCCGTGGCCACCGACGCCAATGGACGCGCGACCGTCGGTGAGTGGATTCTCGGCACCTCACCGGGCCTCGACTCGCTGCTGGTGCAGACCGTGGCACCGGCGCTCTCGGCTGTCGTCACGGCGACCGCAAGCGCGGGATCGGCTGTTTCGGTTCGCTCATCCTCGCAGCAGGGATACCTCGCGCAGGTCGGCTCCACGGTCACGCCCGCTCCGGCGGTGCTCGTCGTCGACTCGTACGGCAACCCGGTTTCCGGCGCTGGCGTCACCTTTACCGTCACGCAGGGTGGCGGGTCGGTGACCGGTGCGAGCGCAACCAGCGATGCCAGCGGCGTCGCGACGGTCGGCTCCTGGACTCTCGGAGCTACGGCGGGCACCAATACCCTTCGCGCACGCATCAGCGGCGGTGCATCGGTGACGTTTACCGCGCAGGCGGTGACGGCCGCGCCGCTGCTCACGGCAACGACGCCGGTCGACCAGTCTGGCTACCTCGGGTTCCCGGTCACGATCGTCCCGCGAGTTCTGGTTTCCGACGCGATCGGCCACCCGCTCCAGGGCGTACCGGTGACATTCACGGTCACCAGCGGCGATGGAACGGTCACGGCCGGAACCGCGATCTCGGGATCTGACGGGATTGCGGCTCCGGGCGACTGGCGACTCGGCCAAACCTCGAGCACCGTGACTGCCACGGCGCAGCTCGGCTCGCTTCCCGTCGCGTTCACGGCATCCGGCGTCCCGGCGCCGTTTCTGATCGATGTGCGATTCCTGACCACGGTCACACCCGATGTGCGGGACGCCTTCGTAGCCGCCGCGCGACGGTGGATGGGCATTATCACGGCGCATCTGCAACCGGTCCTGGTCGCGTTGCCCGCTGGCGCATGCGGGGTACCGCATCCCGCCATCAACGAGACCGTGACCGACGTGGTGATCTACGCCGACGTGGCGCCGATCGACGGCGTGGGAAACATCCTGGGATCTTCGGGGCCATGCGCCACCCGGTCGGGATCGGACCTACCGGCAACCGGCACCATGCAGTTCGATTCGGCGGACCTGCAGTTCCTGGTGACCACCAATCAGCTGCTGCCGACGATCACTCACGAGATGGCCCACGTACTCGGATTCGGAACGATCTGGGCGGATCGCGGCGTGATCAGCGGTGCGGGCAGCTCGGATCCGATCTTTACCGGAACGCAGGCCCTGGCGATGTGGCCTGCATTCGGCGCGGCGCTCAGTTACACGGGCCGACCGATTCCGGTCGAAAACACCGGCGGTTCGGGAACACGTGATTCTCACTGGCGCGAGACGGTTTTCCAGGACGAGTTGATGACCGGCTTCATCGCCCCGCAGGGCGTGCCGATGCCGCTCTCGAAGATCACCATCGGAAGCATGGCCGACCTGGGATACCAGGTCGACTACAGCAAGGCTGACCTCTTCGTCGGCAACCTGCTCGCGCAAGGGAGCGGCGGCGGAAAGAGTTTTGTCCTCAACGAGCAACTCAGTCGGCCGATGTTCAAGGTCTCGCCAATCGGAACGTCGAAGATCCGGCAATAGCGATCACGGCGGGGTCGGCGTGCAGCGGTCGCAACCGCTGCACCGCTCGACCCGTTCGCCAAACCAGCCGAGCAGATGACGCCGACGGCAGCTCCGGGTCCGGGCGTAATTGATCATCACATCGATCCGGCGGGCTGCTTCGCGGCGCCGTCGCCGGATTCGCCGCCAGTCGACTGACCCGCGGTCGGGGCGAAGTTCGGCCGAGAGTCGGTCGGCGGCGGCGACCACTGATGCCGGTTGCCGCAGCCGAAGCGACGGGTCGCGCCAGAGCTGTTCGAGAAGTCGTTCGGACGGAAAGGTGGTTGCCAACTGGCGCCTGGGAAGGACGGCATCGCCGGGATGGTGGAGCAAGACACAGCGCGCCGGGGCACGATTGCGCCCGGCCCGCCCCGCTTCCTGATAGTACGACTCGGGCGTCGCCGGCATGCTCCAATGCACGACCAACCTGACCGCGGCCTTGTCGATTCCCATTCCGAACGCGCACGTGGCTACGACCACGCTGGCGCGATCGGCGATGAACCGCTCGAGCACACCGCTTCGCTCCGCCGGACTCATTCCGGCGTGATATGGTGCTGCATCCACGCCGTGTTCGATCAGCGTCCGCGTGATGCCCTCCACGATTCCGCGGGTCGGAGCGTAGACGATGCACGCCCCGTCGGTCGCGCGAACCAGCCGGACCATGCGACTGGCGCGTTCGTCGCGACCGGAGACCTGGATCACGTCGAACCGCAGGTTGGGTCGGTCGAATGATCCGACAATCTCCCGGTGATCGTCACGAAAGCCGAGCGCCCGCCGGATTTCGCGCCGGACGGCGGGCGTGGCGCTCCCGGTGAGCGCGATGCACGGCGGATCGCCGAGGGCGGTTCGCGCGCGCGCGATGCCGCGGTAGCTGGGCCGAAAGTCGTGGCCCCATTCCACGATGCAGTGCGCTTCATCCACAGCGAGCCGTGCCACCCGGCCTCCACGACCGGTGTACTCGTCGGCGAACCGCGTCAGTCGTTCAGGCGACAAGTAGAGGAGGCGGATACGACCGGCGAGGGCGTCGGCGATAATGGCGGCCTGCGTGGCGGCGTCCTGGGTACTGTTGATCGCCGCCGCGGGGACCTGCCGCAGTGTGAGTGCCGCGACCTGATCCTGCATCAACGCGATCAACGGTGATACCACGACAGTCAGCTGATTGGCAGCTAGCGCTGGAACCTGGAAGCAGAGCGACTTGCCGCCTCCGGTGGGGAGGACCGCGAGTACGTCGCGGCCACACAGCACATGATGGATGATCCGGGATTGCAGCGGACGGAATTCGGCATGTCCGAAGGAACGCTGCAGCAGTTGGCGGGCGATCGAAAGCGGCGAGGACATGCCGGCAATGAATCACCCGGCGAGCCGGGCCAAGGTGCCCGATCACGCAGAGCGGATCGGATCAGCGCGGACTGTTACCGCTGTTCTTCGTTCGGAGCGCGCCGGGCGCGGGCCACGATCCGGAGTGCGACTGCGATCGCAAGGACCGCGATCGCCGCCCATGCGATTCGTCGATCGTCACGCGCAATCGCCAGCACTGCGAGCGCCACACCGGCAAACGCCGCCGCCAGTCGCACCCGGCTCATCGCGACAGGAACCCGGCCACCGAGCGCCGGAAGTCCTCGGTTCCGCGGGCAATGGCGTTGACCCGCGCGCCGAGGAAGATTCCGTCGCTGAAATTCCGGTCGTCCAATTCGACAAAGAGTTGCTTGGTCAGGGCGAACGCCGTGGCGCTCTGCTTCGCGAGTGCCGCAGCAAGGGCGCGCGCGACCGACTCGATCTCCGCGTCGCCAACCACCCGGCTCACCAGCCCGATCTGCATCGCCTCTGGCGCGCTGACGACGCGACCGGTCGCCACAAGATCGAAAGCGCGCTTTTCGCCGACAGCGCGCCGAAGCACGGTCATCACCATCGCCGGGACAAATCCGCGCTCGATCTCCGGGTACCCGAACGAGGCACTTTCGGCTGCGAGCACGATATCGCACGCCGTCGCGAGGCCCGCACCACCGGCCAACGCCCGTCCGGTGACCACGGCGACGACAGGCTTGGGGAGGCGTCGAAAGGCAAGGAAGAGTTCGCCGAGCGCCAATGCGTCGCGCTCGTTCTCGTCGGCGCTCCGGTCAACCGATGCCAGCAGTTCGTTGAGGTCCGCTCCCGCACAGAAATCCCGGCCGGCACCACGAATCACGACGACGCGAATCGCTGGTTCGAGCTCGGCCCGGGCGATTCCGTGCGCCAATCGATCGAGCGAGGCGCAGTCGAGTGCGTTGCGCTTCTCGGGGCGATTGAGCGTGAGGGTGAGAATCCCGTCAGCCAGCGATTCGAGGACGTGGTCAGTCATGATTGGGCCGGTATCGACGGGCGATCTTTCGTGGCACCGGGATTTCCATGCGGAGCAGCGCAGTGGAGAACACCTTCCCCTGCGCATCGGTCTTGAGCGACATCGTCCCGCCGCCATCGAGGGCGCCGTGCAGCAGGAAGTTCAGGGCATTGAGATTCGGCAATTCGAATCGCTCCACACCGCTCACCATGCCGCGGAAGTGCCGTGCGACGCGCTTCACCGTGACCTCGTCGCGCAGGATCGGATAGAGCTCGGGGTCGATCGCAATGAGGCCGACGTTGGCGGTGTCGCCCTTGTCACCCGACCGCGCGTGTGCGAGGTAGCGCAGCGCCATCGACGTCGTCGCCATCAGAGCAACTCGACTTTCACGAACGGTTCGATCAATTCACGCGGCACCAGCGCGGGCCAGTAGGCCACGATCTCCTCGACCTGTGGGCGGCCGCCGGCGAAACCGGTCACTGACGGCGGCCCGGTGAGGACCAGCGGGGCGATCTCGCGAGTGAACCGTTCCACCGCCGCGCGGTCGCGCCCCCGTACACCCACACGGAGCGTCACTTCCGGGAGCTCGGGATCTGCCGGCCCGGCCAACGCGCCATGCGTGGCATCCACGCCGACCAGCTCGGTCAGCACCTGATCGAACTCGAGCCCCAGCGCCTTCAATCGCTTGCGAAGAATCGCGTCGGCAGCGCGTGCCTTGTCGACCGCCTCGGGCCACGCGTACACCAGCGTTCCGACCGCCTTATACCCGTAGAACCAGGCGATCGACACCTTGAGCATACCGGTGCGCGGCGCTCCGGTGATGCCGGACACCTCGACCCGGTCGCGACGGCGCTGGCGCAAACGGATGCTGGTGAAGTCCGCGATCCCGTCCGGCGTGATGTAGTCCTTGGGGTCGCCCATTTCGTAGACCAATTGCTCGGTCACGGAGGCGACATTCACAATGCCACCGGTACCGGGATGCTTGGTGACGATGAACGTGCCATCGGCGCGCGCGTCTGCGATCGGAAATCCCACATCTTCCAGTCGGCGCACGCGGCGCCAATCGCTGAGGAGATTACCGCCCGAGCTTTGCGCACCGCATTCGAGGATGTGTCCCGCGATCGTTCCCGCGGCGATGCGGTCCCAGTCATCGAACTGCCAGCCGAACTCGTGCATCAGCGGGCCGAGGGTCAAGCCGGTGTCGGTGACGCGGCCGGTGATGACGACATTGGCGCCACGCTGGAGCGCTTCCACGACCGGTGCCGCGCCGAGATACGCGTTGGCGGAACGGATGTCGCCGCGAATGTCGCTGAGCGGCCGTCCGGTATCCATGTTGGCGAGCGATTGACCGCCGGCGAGCAGTTCGTCGATGCGATCGAGAATGTCATCGCCGGTGACGAGCGCGATCCGGATCGAGTTGCCGAGACCGAGCCGATCGACCACGGCGCGGAGCGCCGTGGCGCATCCGCGCGGATTGACGCCGCCGGCGTTCGAGACGACCCGGATCCCCTTGCTCGCGATCTCGGGGAGAATCCGCTCCATCTGCGTCACGAAGTCGCGGGCATATCCGGCGGCGGGATCGCGGCTTCGCTGCTTCTGCAGAATCGACATCGTGACTTCGGCGAGATAATCGAGCACGAGATAGTCGATCGGCCCGCCAGTCACCTGGCGAACCGGCGCTTCAAGCCAGTCGCCCCAGAATCCCTGCCCTGCGGCAACGCGCACCACGTCCGGGCCGCTCATGGTGACTTGCCGTCCCCGCGCGCGATGGATAGCTCGCGGGTCCAGATATTTTCCGGTCCCTCGAGCGAGACGACCGTGATCAGCGGTTGAAAGTCATCGGGAATCGGAATCGGTATCGCCCCCGGAACAAAGCGCTCTTCGTGCGTCTCGCCTGCAGCGAGGGTCCGGTACGCGGAGCCACCGCCGTCGAGGGAATACGGGGTGTCGACGTAGTACTTCACCACGAGCCTGATGGTCCACGGCACAGGATTCGGCTCGGCGAACGCCGGTGATAGGAGGACGGTCAGCGAGTCGTGCCCGACGCTGTCAGGGAGATCGATCGTCGCGCGGCTGACAGCGTAGTTGATCGGCGAGACATCGATCTCGCGGCCGCGACGATCGAGGACCGTCAGGCCGAAGTCCGTGAAGCGCGACCATTGGTCGCGCGGCATGTCGGCGTCGATCACCAGATGTGTCGCCCATTTCGGTATCGGAAGCCCGATGCGCACATCGCCGCCGACGGTGCGCTGCACTGCGATCCGCCGTTCCGCACCGATCAGCCCAGCGCGCAGTCGCACCGACAGCGGCGTAGACACGAGGTTGCGCGCCGTCACGTGGAGCGTATCGCGCACCATGTTTGCGCCGAGCCGGAGTGGCGCTGGGCGAACAGCGACCGTGGCGATCGCCGGTACGGTTGGCGGTGCCAGGGCGTCGACTTCATACAGCCCGCCGGCGACGTCGCTGGCGCCGACATCAAACAATCCCGCTGCTGTTCCCGCTCCTGCGGCAATGGTGGCTCCGTCGCGGAAAGGCATTCCGCCGGGTTCGTGCAGCGAGGCGGTGCCGTGCACCGAGGGATCCGCCATCGCGACTTCCACCTGGAATCCACGACCGGTATCGGCCTCAAAGAAGGTCCGCCCGACGCCGCCGGCACCGATTGAGAGTGTCACCTGGCTCCGCGCACCGGCGAGTTTGAGCGGCGTGCGCACGGTCACCGGAATGACGGCGAGCGGTCCCGCCGACTCGTCCGGGCCGTCGACCTCGATGGCCCCGGTACGCACTGCGGGCGCGGGCCCAGGGCTCGGCGCGACCGTCACGATGAATTCGCCGCGCCCCGTGGTCGTCGCGATCACCTCGGGAACCTGGATCCACGGCATCGTGGGATGCAGCCGCAAGACGAATGGCGCCGTGCCATCGAGGCGCCGCACCACGACGTGCGCGCTGAGTGTGCGCGCACTGGCCGGATCGGCGGTGAGGAACACGGCGCCACGTCCACGTGCCGTGCCAACGTCGACGGCGACATCGGGCATCTCATGCGCGTGGGCGAGCCAATCCCACGCCGCGGTGAGATCCGGCACGCCCATCCCTTCGTCCACGATCGAACCCGACGGCAGCATCTTCCCCGCCGATCGCAGCGCCTGTCGAATGACCCGTGCCGGCACCGCGCGCCCGGCTGGGTGCAGTCCCGACACCAGGCGCGCCGCGAGCCCGGCGGCATAGGGCGCCGCCATGCTCGTGCCGGTCTCCTCTTCGTTGCCGATGTCGTAGTTGGGAATGGTCGAGTATGCGGCGCCGGGGACGACGATGTCCGGTCCGGCGATCTCCGCGCCCCGGCTCGAAAACGGCGCCACCGGTTCAACCGCCTCACCGACCGGACTCGCGCCGGTGAACACCAGCGGCAGTGTGGCGCCGACCGAGATCACCCGCGATGCACTCCCGGGAAATCCGATGGTGCTCAGCCCGGGACCGTCGTTTCCCGCCGCGACCGTCATCACGACATCGGGATGGGCGAGCAACACCGAATCGACCAGCGCGTCAATCCGCGCGGTACCGTCGATTTCGTTGCCGACGCCAAACGACAGATTGACGACCAGCGGCATCTGGCGCTGGCTGGCAAACCGGATCGCGTAGTCGAGAGCGCGAAGCATCGACCCCGTGACAGTCACTGCGCCGTGCGAATCGTTGGAAATCTTGAGGCCGATCAGCCGTGCTCCCGGCGCAACGCCGTCGAAGCCGGCGACGCCGTAGATATCGTGCCCCGCGGCGATTCCGGCGACGTGGGTACCGTGGCCGAACGTGTCAAAGACGAGATCGAGCTGCGGGGCGCTCGCGTCCCCGGTGAAGTTGGCCGCAAAGTCGACCGTCGCCGCCTCGCCCGGCCTCGCCCATCCGAAGGATTCATGCGCCACGGCGAAATCATGGATCGGCCGGTCATCGGCGAGCGTGCCGTCGCCCTGCGTGTCGGCGAACATCGCCCACCCGGACTGCGTATTGACCACCACGATCGCGAGGGAGTCGCCGACATGATGATTGCCGTTGGCGTCCGCTGCGGGCGCCTGCCCCAGCGCGGTTTCATCGAGCATCCCGCCCCATACCGCGGCGCCGGTTGCTGCCGCGGCCACACGCGAGGCGCCGAGGAGCCGTTGCGTGCCGACGAGGAGGGTGTCGCCGCGGCGCGCGACCGGTCGAAGATCGATGCGTCCTTCGTCAGAGAAATCCCGCAGGTCGAGGAGTTTCGTCGCGCTGTCGCTGGTGAACTGCAGCCCCGGAATCGCCGGATCGATGCCGCTGTCGAGGATGGCGACCAGGACCCCGCGTCCGTCGAAGGCGGGGTGCGCCGCGGCAAACCGGTCGACGCCGGCGGAGTGAAGCGCGATGAGGCCGGCGCGAAACGCGTCGGCGGGGGCCACCAGACGATGGGTAGTATCGGAAAAGACAGCGGCCCGCAGCCGGGCACCGCCGGTGTGCCACGATCCCGCGACGCGATCGTGACTCATGCGCGCCGACGCAGGCGGCGCACCGGCCACCACGCCGAAGATCAGGAGAGCTGCGGTTGCGCGTCCGATCACGACACCGTCTCCGGCAGCACAAACGGCCCGAGGTGCGATCCCCGGTTGTAACTGGTGACACGCAGGAGAAAGGCGAGCTGGTCCCGCGTTTCCTCGGGAGACACGATCGCATCGACAAAGCCGCGCGCCGCGGCGTAGCGCGCATCGAGCTGCGTTTCGTAATCCTCGCGCATCGATTCCACCGATTGTTGCGTCGCGGGATCGAGCGGTTGGTGCGCCTGGCGCGCCTTGTCGATCGCCGTACCGTGTGCGGCGGCGATCGCCGCCTCACCTTCCATCACCGCCATCCGGCCCGAAGGCCAGCTGAGGAGGAAGTCCGGATCGAACCCCTGCCCCGCCATCGCGTAGTAGCCGGCACCGGACGCGTGATTCACGGTCAAGACCAGCTTCGGCACGGTGGCAGTCGCCATCGCTTCCACGAATTGGGCCCCCGCCCGGATGATCCCCTCGTGCTCAGCCTCCGGACCGACCATGAATCCGCTCACATCCTGGACGAACAGGAGCGGAATCCGCTCACGATTGGCGGTCTCGATGAAGTAGGCGACCTTCTCCGCGCTTTCGGCGTAGACGATGCCGCCGAATCGCGGCTTCTCGCCGGGCGCACCCTTGATCAATCCTCGTTGATTGGCAATGACAGCGACCGTGCGCCCTGCAATTCGCCCATGCCCGCACAGCATCTCACCGGCACGATCCGGCTGGAATTCGATGAGTTCGCCGCAGTCGAGGATGCCATCGAGGAGATGCCGCATGTCGTAGGACAACCGATGGTCGTGCGGCAGTACGTCGTACAGGGCTCGGCTGTCGGACCGCGGCCCGTGCGACTCGGCGAGCGACGACGCCGGCGCCACCGGGGCCGGGAGCCGCGCAATGTAGTCGCGGAGCCGCTGCAGGCAGTCGGCATCGTCGGCTGCACGATAATGCGCGACACCGCTCACCGCCGTGTGGGTTCGTGCGCCGCCAAGGGATTCCGCGTCCACCGTCTGGCCGGTCGCTCCTTTCACGAGATTCGGTCCGCCGAGTCCCATGAACGACGTTCCATCAACCATGAAGATCACGTCGGAGAGCGCGGGGAGATACGCACCACCGGCAATACAGCTCCCCATCACCGCGGCAATCTGCGGGACGTGGAGGTATCGGCGCATCAGGGAGTTGTAGTAGAAGATGCGCGCCGCGCCGTACTGCCCCGGAAACACCCCACCCTGATATGGCAGGTTGACGCCCGCTGAATCGACGAGATAGATGATCGGAATCCGCTGCCGCATCGCGATCTCCTGCGCGCGCAGGATTTTCGTGATCGTCTCGGGCCACCACGACCCGGCCTTCACCGTGGCGTCGTTGGCGACGATCACGACGTCGCGCCCGGCGACGACACCGACACCGGTGATGACGCCGGCAGCCGGCGCGTCGCCGTTGTAGCGGTCATAGGCGATCAGCAGGCCCACTTCCAGCCACGGTGTCCCGGGGTCGCGCAGACGGTCGACCCGTTCGCGCGGGGCCAGTTGACCCTTGGCGTGCATCTTCTCTATTCTGGCAGCGCCTCCCCCCTCGCGGAGGCGAGCCGCCAGGACGAGATATTCATCGGTCAGGACGCGCAGGCGCGAGCCCCGCGACGGCGAGTCCTTCAATGCCATGGGGCTCAGTCGTGGAGGTTGGCGCGCGCCCAGTCCTGGACGTACGCAATGAGATCGGTTGTCGGCGTGCCGGGGCCAAAGAGCCGACCGATCCCCTGTTGTTGCAGTGCGGCGGCGTCTTCGGCCGGAATGATACCGCCGCCTGTCACCAGCACGTCGCCGCGCCCGTGCTCGATCAGCAGCTGGTGCACCCGAGGGAACAGGGTCATGTGCGCGCCGGAAAGAATCGACAGTCCGACGACATCGACATCTTCCTGCACCGCCGCCGACGCGATCATTTCGGGGGTCTGGTGGAGGCCGGTGTAGATGACCTCCATCCCGGCGTCGCGCATCGCTGCGGCGACGACCTTTGCGCCCCGGTCGTGTCCGTCGAGTCCCGGTTTGGCCACCAGGACCCGGATCGGACGTGTCATCGGCTCATCGTGTGCCACTGCCATCATCATCATTCCACGCTCCGTGCCATCACTTGAATCGCAGCAATCCGGCGAGGCCGTCCACCGCCTCGCCCGCCGCCGGGTCATAGATCACGTCGAGCGCCACGCGCTGGCGCAACGCTTCCTCGATCGCGTCGTCGATGATGTCGACGGTGGGCATGACCTGGCCGTCGTCGCGCAGGTCGCGCGCCAGCGTCGACAGCCGGCCGGTCTTCATCGAACGGAAACCCGGAAGCATGGCATCGCCGCGGACGAGCAGGAGGCGCACCTGGCCCTGCGACAGCGCCTGCAGCGTCGGACGGACGCCGTTCACCGCCCAGCCTGTGCCGAGCCCTTCGGCAAGTTCCTCGATATGGCGCGCTTCGGATGTCCGCGCGAATTCGGCGCGCACCTCCGCGGTGATTCGCTGCACCACTGGTGGCGTCGCATCCTTCGGCGCGACGCGCGCGTAACCGATCAACCGATCGGCGAGGTAGTTGTGCAGGTACGGCTCGAGCGCCGCCGCTTCCGTCCCCGGCGCCGCGATGACGATCTGGTGTCCCGGCGACTTGCGATCGAGATCGAACAGGGCGCGCGCCACGCGTTCGAGATGGCGCCGTTTCTCGTCGCGAATCCGGTTGTGGAAGGAATGTTCGCCGGTGGCATCGCCACGCGCCGCCGCCGAGTGGTAGCGGCCGCCGCGGGTCACGTCCGACACCACCTTGTGCACCACACGGGCGTCATACGCGGTGACTTCCCAGATCAGTGCCGTCGTCCGATCGAGCGTGACGGTGAAGATCCGGCCGAACTCCGCCTCGCTCGCCGCCAGTTCGCGCACCAGCGGCGTGCGATCCACCGCGAGGCGAGACCGATGCACCCGCGGCAGCGCCCGGACCTCGAAGAGATCAAGCGGCGCCGAGGCGAAGATCGCCACCCCCTGTGCGTCGGGGAGATGAGCATCGTCGCGCAGGTGATCGATGACGCGCGACAGATCGGAGCGGATCGCGTCCTGCCGCTGCCGGTCCCAGCCCATCGATGGCAGCGCGTATTCAAGTTCCTTGGCGCGGTTTCTCGCCTTGGTCAGATATTTTCGACGAACGCGGTCGCGCGGCTCGAGCTTGAGGTAGCATGAGACGACCGGATCGGTTCCGGGCTTCATGTGCAGCACGTCAGTCCTGTCGAGCACCTGCCGGGTCGTTGCCATGATGTTTCCTCCCGGGATCTAGAAGAACACCGGCTCACGATAGGCGCCCCAGACTTCCTGGAGCACGTGCCGGATTTCGTACAGCGTACAATACACCCGTGCACAATCGAGCATGGCGGGGATCACGTTCCGATCTCCGCGGGCCGCCTCCTCGAGGGCGAGCAGCGCGGCCGCCACGTTCGCTCCGTCGCGCTGCTGCCGCATCGCAGCCATGCGTGCGCGCTGTTGCCGCTCCGCGCTGTCGTCGATGCGGAGGATCTCGATCTCCGCCTCCTGCTCTTCCACGAAACTGTTGAGCCCGACGACCGTGCGCCGCCCCGCCTCAACTTCGGCCTGGAAGCGTGCCGCCGACTGCGCGATCTCCCGCTGGAACCAGCCCGCCTCGATCGCGGCCACGGTGCCGCCCATCGCGTCGACCTGTGCGAAGATCGCTTCGGCGTCGGCTTCGAGACGTTCGGTGAGCGCTTCCACCAGGTACGACCCGCCGAGCGGATCAGCAACGTTGGCCACGCCGGTTTCGTAGGCAAGGATCTGCTGGGTTCGAAGCGCGACCCGCACCGAATCTTCGGTCGGCAGCGCCAGCGTTTCATCGAGCGCATTGGTGTGCAGTGACTGCGTGCCGCCGAGGACCGCGGCGAGCGCCTGATAGGCGACGCGCGCGACGTTGTTCATCGGCTGCTGCGCCGTGAGCGACACACCGGCGGTCTGACAGTGAAAGCGCATCTTGAGCGACCGTTCGTCGCGCGCACCATAACGCTCGCGCAGGTGGCGGGCCCAGATGCGCCGCGCCGCGCGCATCTTGGCGATCTCCTCGAAGAAGTCGTTGTGCACGTCCCAGAAGAACGACAGCCGCGGGGCGAACCGGTCGACATCGAGGCCGCGGGCGATGCCATGCTCGACGTAGGTAAATCCGTTGGCGAGCGTGAACGCGAGTTCCTGCGCCGCCGTCGCGCCCGCTTCGCGGATGTGGTAGCCGGAGATGGAGATCGAGTTCCAGTTCGGCGTGTGCGCGCTGGTCCATTCGAACAGATCGACGATGATCTTGAGCGACGGCTCGACCGGATAGATCCATGCGTGCTGCGCGACGAATTCCTTGAGGATGTCGTTCTGGATCGTCCCCTGCAGTTTCGCGATCGGCACACCCTGCCGCTCCGCCGCCGCGACAAAGAAACAGAAGAGGATTGCCGCGGGGCCGTTGATCGTCATCGACACCGAGACCTGGTCGAGCGGAATCCCGTCGAACAGCGTCTCCATGTCGGCGAGCGACGAAATCGCGACGCCGCACTTGCCGACTTCACCCTCCGAGCGCGGATGGTCGGAGTCGTAGCCCATCAGCGTCGGGAAGTCGAACGCCACCGACAACCCGGTCTGGCCGCGCTCCAGCAGATACTTGTAACGGCGATTGGTGTCCTCGGCGGTGCCGAAACCGGCGAACTGCCGCATCGTCCAGAGCCGTCCCCGATACATGGTCGGATGGATGCCGCGAGTGTACGGGAAGGCGCCGGGAAGCGGCTCGATCGTGCCGACGTCGAGCGGAGTATAGACGGGCTCGAGCGCGCGCCCGGAGATGGTGGTGAAGTCGCTGTCGTCGCGGTGCGGCATCGCCGCCGCCCGCGCCTTCCACGCCGCGAGCTCGTTCCGCAGGCGCAACAGCTCTTCTTCCTGTTCCGCGAGCCGTTCGAGCAGCGGATCATGTGCCGTGCTCGTCATACCCGGGCACCTTCCTTGAGGCCGGCGACGATGTCACCGGCAAGTTCATACGGGCTGACGCGCCCCGCAGCGAGATCGTCGAGGCGAGCCGTGATCATCTCGTCGGCGTGCGACTCGTGCCAGACCCAGCGCCGCATCGCCCGTTCCACCACGTCACGCGTGCGCTGAGCGACCCGCGCCCTGCGACGCTGCTCGAGCGTGCCACTCTCCTCCAGCCATTGCCAGTGCTCATCGAGCCCGGCGACGATCTCCGTGATCCCGTCGCCGGCGACCGCGGTGCTGATCCGGACCGTGGGACGCCAGCGTGCGTCATCGACCACCGGTGCCGATTTCACGCCCTTCATCGCGCCATGATGCGCCGGCACGTTCCGCGAGGCGCGGCCCATCCTGAGGTCGAGCGCGAGTTCGAGTTCGCGCCGAAGCTTTTCCGCACCGGGGCGATCTCCCTTGTTGATGACGAACAGGTCGGCGGCTTCGATCACGCCCGATTTCAATGTCTGGATGCCGTCGCCCGACTCCGGCACAAGGACGAGGATCGTCTGGTCCGCCATCCGTGTCACGTCGAGTTCGGATTGCCCGACACCGACCGTCTCGACGATGATGCGATCAAAGCCGGCGGCGTCGAGCACGTCGCATACCTCGCGCGTGGCGGTCGCCAGGCCGCCGAGAGAACCACGCGTCGCCATGGAACGGATGTAGACGCCGGGATCGAGCGCGACTCGCTCCATGCGAATCCTGTCGCCCAGCAAGGCGCCGCCCGTGAACGGAGAGGTTGGATCGACCGCGACCACACCGACGCGCAGACCGTCGGCGCGGAACGCCCCGACCAATCGTTCGATGAGCGTCGATTTACCGGCACCCGGCGGCCCGGTGAGCCCGATCCGCCGCGCCCGGCCCAACCTCGGGTGCAATCCAGCGAGCAATCCCTCAAAACCGCTGCGGCCGTTCTCGACGATCGAGACCGCGCGAGCCAGCGCCGCAACTTTTCCCTCCAGCAGCGCCGCCAGCAACGTCTCATCGCGCATGCCGGAAGCTAGCACCAGCCCGAGAACGGGGGCAGGCCACATCAGAGCAGGACCAACGAGGCGAGACCGAGGAGCAGGGCAAACCCGACGGCATCGGCAAGTGCGCTCACCAGCGCCGGTGAAGCCTCCCAGCGGTCCCGTCCCCAGCGGCGCAGCGCGCCCGGCAACAGCGCGCCCGCCACGGTGGCCGCGCAGAGATTGCCGGTCATCGCCAGCAGCACGACGAGGCCGAGCTTCCACGACTCGCCGAGCAGCACGGCCACGCCGGCGACCACCGCGCCGATCGCCACGCCGTTGACCAGGCCCACCACTGCCTCGCGAGAGAGCAGCGTCCACCGCGGCGATGGATTCGTATTGAGGATTCGTCGTCGTGCAGCTACGGCGAGCGCCTGGGTCCCGGCGCTCCCGCCAGCGCCAGCTACCACCGGCATCCAGACGACGAGGGTGATCGCACGCAACAGCGAATCGGCGAAGAAGTAGACGACCGCGGCAGCGACGAACGACGGCAGCAAGTTGAGATAGAGCCACGGAAGCCGGCCGCGGACGGCCGCAAGCCACGACGGATTCTCCCCCTCGCGCGCGGACAGGCCGCCGGCACGGAGCAGGTCGGCGGCAACCTGGTCAGCGGTGACATCGCGCACGTCGTCGGCCGTGACGCGTCCCAGCAGCCGACCCGTGCCATCGACGACCGGTACGCTGGTCAGGTTGTACCGCGTCAGCATCCGGACAACCTGATCCTGCCCGGCATCAGGCGCGACATGCGCCTCGTCGGGGACCATGTGGTCCCGAACCGTGGTCACCGGCTCGGCGAGGAGGAGTGCCTTGATCGAGAGGATTCCTCGCAGGCGTCGCTGCGCATCCACCACGAAGATCTCGGTCAGGTCGCCGATCGATGCCGCCTGTCGGCGAACCGATTCCACCGCGAGCGCCACGCGGTCGCTGTCGACGACGGTGACCACGCGAGCGGTCATCAGGCCGCCCGCAGACGTCGCGTCGTAGCGCAGGAGCTGACCAACATCCGCGGCATGATGCAGCAGCGCGAGGATTCGGTCGCGATGACCCGCACTGACCCGGGCGAGCAGGTCGGCAGCGTCATCGTCCTCGAGATGCGCCACGATGCGCGCGGCACATTCATCGCCGAGCGCGGCGAGGAGCGCAGCGGCCCCGCCGTCGCGCGGCAGTTCGGCGATCGCTCGCGCCGCGAGCGCGGGCGGGAGACGCGTGATGAATTCGGTGCGGTCGTCGCCACGGAGCGATCGGAGGACATCGGCGAGATCCGCACCGGCCAGTGTGCCGGCGCGATGCAGCACGGCAGACCAGCGACGTTCCCGGACCAGGGCGATGAGTTCGCGCGCGTCGTCGACCACGGCGCGCGTCATCCGCCGACGCGGTCGATGACGACCGGCGCGACTGCGTCCCGGCGTACCAGCACCCGTTCGACCCTGGTCGGCGACGCCGCAAGGACGTCGATCTCGAGTCCGCGCAACGCGAACCGCTCGCCGGTGGCGGGGATGCGCCCGAGCAGTTCGGCGAGGAGCCCCACGAACGAAACCGCCTCGCCGCGCGGAAGCTCGATGCCGAAATGCTCGCCGACCGCGGATGGCGACATGGCGGCATCCGCCTCGAGCACCGCAGCGGTCGCGATGGTGGTGACCGGAGCATCGTCCTCGTCGGCGATTTCGCCGACGAGCGCGCCGAGGAGATCGTCGAGCGTGACGATCCCGGCAGTGCCGCCGAATTCATCGACGACCACCGCCAGGTGCTGCCGTTCGCGCTGCATGTCGAGCAGGGCGTCGCCCGCCGGTCGAAGCTCGGGCGCAAACGAGACGGGACGGAGCGGCAACACGTCGCCGGCCTGATGCTTGAACAGATCGAACGCGTGCAGCATTCCGACGATTTCATCCAGCGTCGCGCCGTAGACCGGAAGGCGGGTGTAGCCGCTCTCGGCGAAGGTGCGTTCCACATCCGCGTACGCCGCGTCCTGCGGAATCGCGACGACGTCGGTTCTCGGCGTCATGACCTCCTTGACCGGGCGGACCGCGAAGGTCATCACCCCACCGACCATCACCAGCTCCTCGCCGCCGACGCCACTCGCCGACCCTTCCCGCGTGAGCGCCCGGATCTCGTCAGCCGGATCGGTGCCGCTCGCCGGAAGGACCCAGCCGAGAATGGCGGCGAGCCCTGCCAGCAATGCACCGAGCTGCTCGACGACCCGTTCGGCTCGGGGCAACGTCAGCCATCGCGGGAGGAGATATCCACCGAGCAGCGTGACCGGGACGCCGATCAGCACGACGACGACGCCCAGCTCCGCAACGGTCAGATCGCTGAACACTCCGGGAATTGCCGCGCCGGCCAGCGCGACGCCGAACGACGCCGCAGACGTGGCAGCCATCACCTGCCGCTCGGTGACCGCAATCCATGCGAGCGACTCTTGGGCGCCGCGCAGGCGCCGCGCAATCGCTTCTGCCAATGCCACGCGCGCACTGGTGACCAATGCCGCGGCGCCCGCCGAACTGACGAACGCGAGAACCAGGCCGAGGAGAAGGAGCAGCCAGCTCATTCGGAAACCTCCGCCGGCACCGGCCACACGGTGACGCGTCGCACGCGCCGCCGCACCACGAGATCGGCGACGAAGCGCCACCCGTCGATCGTTCGCGCCTCACCCATCTTCGGCACATGCCCGAACTCGGCGAGAACCAGACCGCCGACCGTGGCAACCTGTGGCTGGCCGAAGTCGTGCTCCAGCTCGGCCTCGAGATCGACGAGCGGGATCCCTCCCTGCACCGTATAGTGACCATCATCATGGCGGAGCACCGGCTGCACTTCGTCGACGTCGTGCTCGTCGTGAATCTCGCCGACGATCTGCTCGAGAACATCTTCGAGCGTGACAAGCCCCGCCGTGCCGCCGAACTCGTCCACGACGACGGCGAGATGCCCCTGGCCGCGCTGAAAGTCACGCAGCTGCCGGTCAAGCCGTTTCGCCTCGGGCACGAACGCCGCCGGGCGGATCAGCTCCTGCCAACGCGCCGTCGCGGCGTGCTCCTGCTGGCGGGACAGCATGTCCTTGGCGTGCAGCATCCCGATCACGGCGTCCGGATTGCCGTCGAGCACCAGCAGCCGCGCATGCTCACTCCGCCGCAACGTGTCGATCACGTCGTCGGCACTTTCAGAGAGGTCGACCGAGACGATATCGATGCGCGGCGTCATCACTTCGGACACTGTCATCGATGCGAGTGAGAAGACACCGGCGGCCATGTCGTGCGGCGTCGGTGCACCGGGCCGCGTCGGCGCCGCGGGTGCCGGCCCGTGATCGACGCGAGCGGCGAGCCTCAGCAGCGGCCCGAACACCGGCATCGCCCGCAGCGCGATGGTGCGCGCGTACGGAACGAGCTCCGGCGCGAGCGACGCCAGCAGCCTCGGTGCGAGGTCGCCCACGGCCCATACCAGCAGTGTGACGAGGACGATCCGGACGAGCGCGGTGAGCGCGAGATACATCCACCAACGCACTCCCGTCGCCGCGAGCGCCGCAGCGACGGTCATGAGGGTGAGATGCATGATGTGCAGTGCTCGCGCCGCAGAGATCGGCTCGGCGCCGGGCGCCCGGGCCAGCGCCCGCGCACCAAGTTCACCATCGCCCTGCGCCGCCAGCGCGACGAAGGCGGCGGCAAGCATCACCAGCCCCGCGAGCGCGGGAAGGCCGCGGATCAGTTCGGTCACGTCAGGGCCGCCAGATACTGCTCCTGCCGGCGCCACATCGCGCTTTGCAGCCGCGACGCCCCGTCGGGATGATCCCACCCCAGCACGTGCAGCGTCCCGTGAATCACCAGGCGCAGCAACTCGTGGCGCACGGGCACGCCGTGCTCGCGCGCGTTCCGCGCCGCCGCATACCGGCAGATATAGACATCACCGGTCACGGCACCGTCCGGCTGTAGTAATGGAAATGATAGCACGTCGGTGGCGCCGCGGTGGCCAAGATAGCGCGCGTTGAGCGCGCGCATGGTGTGCTTGCCGACAAACGTCACGTGAACCGTCGCGCGGCGGCGTTCACCGCGGAGGACACCGCGGACCGCGGCGTCGACGGCGCCCACCGGCAGTCCGCCGAGCGCGCCGTTGACGCGCACCTCCGGCGCGGCGGCCATCAGCCTGCCTGATCGTCGGCGTAGGCGCGGATGATGTCGCGGACCAGCCGATGCCGGACCACGTCCACCTCGGTGAGATAGTGGAAGGCGATGCCGGTGATCCCCGGCAGCACGCGCTCGATCTGGATCAGCCCCGAATCCTCGCGGCTCACCAGGTCGATCTGCGTCCGGTCCCCGGTGACGACGACCTTGCTGTTCACACCGAGCCGGGTGAGGAACATCTTCATCTGGGCGCCGGTGGCGTTCTGCGCCTCGTCGAGAATGATGAACGCGTCGGCGAGGGTCCGCCCGCGCATGTAGGCCAGCGGGGCGATCTCGATGACACGGGTATCGAGCGCGCGCTGCACCTTGTCGCCGGGCATCATGTCCTCCAGCGCGTCGTACAGCGGGCGAAGATAGGGGTCGACCTTCTGCTGCAGGTCGCCCGGGAGGAAGCCGAGTGATTCACCGGCCTCGACCGCTGGCCTGGCGAGCACGATTCGCTTCACCCGTTTGCGCGCCAGCGCCTCGACCGCCTTTGCCACCGCGAGGTACGTCTTGCCGGTCCCCGCGGGCCCGATACCGATCACGATGTCGTGCCCCTCGATCAGATCGAGGTATTCGCGCTGGCCGGGTGTCTTCGCGACGATCGCGCGACGGATCCCGGGAAGCACGATCTTTCCGGCGTCACCGGGGGTACCGAGTTCCGTGACATGGCCGTTCGTCGCCATGCGATAGACATCTTCGGCGGCCACAGCCTGACCAGCGCGGGCGAGATCGATCAACCCTTGCACCACCGGCGCCGCGCGCTCGACCTGCGCAGCCGTGCCGAGGAGCGTGACCGCATCCCCCCGCTGCGAGACGCGAACCCCGAGGGCGCGTTGCAACTCGACGAAGTTGGTTTCGTTGACACCGGCCAGGAGGAGTGGATCCGCACCCTCCGCCGGCAGCGTCAGCCGACTGTCCTCGGGATTCATGGCGTCCCGTCGCCTGCCAGGCGAAGATGCAGCGCGGCGAGATCGGCCGGATTCACCGGAGTTGGCGCTCCCTCGAAGAGCGCGCGCGCACCCGCGGTCTTGGGAAAGGCGATGACATCGCGCAGCGACGTCGCGCCGGCGAGGAGCATCGCGATCCGGTCGAAACCAAGCGCAAAGCCGCCGTGGGGCGGCGCACCCGACGCGAGGGCGTCGAGGAGGAAGCCGAACCGGCGTCGCTGATCGTCGGGTCCGATGCCAAGAAAGCGGAAGACCGTTGCCTGCAGCGCCGGATCGGTGATTCGTATCGAGCCGCTGCCGAGTTCATTGCCGTTGTAGACCGCGTCATAATGCAGCGCGCGACAGCGCCACGGTTCGGTGTCGAGGTAGGCCCGGTCATCCGGATGTGGAGACGTGAACGGATGATGGGTGAACACCCAGCTTCCGTTCTCGGGATCGCGCTCGAAGAGCGGGAAATCAACCACCCAGGTGAACGAATGCTCCGCAGTTCGGGGCACGGCAGGATGCCGGCCGAGAATCGATCGCACCGCGTGAAGCGCCGGCGAGGTGACGGCATCGGCGCCCGCCACCGCGACAACGAGCGACCCTGCCGGCACCGCGTCGGCCGCGGGACCAGTTGCGATCGCCGGAATTGCCTTGAGCCCCTGCCCCTCCCACGCCGCGTCGGTCTTCCGCATCCAGATCAACCCGCCGGCGCCCGCGCTCTTGGCCGACGCGGTCAGTGCGTCGAGCTCCTTGCGCGACAGCGCGGCGAGCCCCGGCGCCACGATTCCCCGCACGCGGCCGCCCGGTTCGAGCGCGACGCGGACCCAATCGGCGGCGCCGGCCGCGACGCGCGGCGTGAAATCCTCGATCTCGAGGCCGAACCGAACGTCCGGCTTGTCAATACCGAAGCGCTCCATTGCATCGTGGTGCCGCATCCGAGGAAACGGAGTCGTCACCTGGTGCCCGGCCTCGCGCCAGAGATCGGCGAGAACGCGCTCAACGATCGGCAGCACGTCGTCCTGCTGGACGAACGAGGCTTCGAGGTCGATCTGGGTGAACTCGGGCTGGCGATCGGCGCGCAGGTCCTCATCGCGGAAGCAGCGCGCCAGCTGGAAGTAGCGGTCGAATCCCGCGACCATCAGCAACTGCTTGTAGATCTGCGGCGATTGCGGGAGGGCGTAGAACTCTCGCGGCTGCACCCGGCTCGGCACCAGATAGTCGCGCGCACCCTCCGGCGTCGGCTTGGTGAGAATCGGTGTCTCGATCTCCAGGAAGCCAAGCTCGGTCAGCGTGGCGCGTGCCCGCTGCAGCAGCCGATGCCGAAGAATCAGGTTGCCCTGCAGTTCGGCGCGGCGCAGGTCGAGCACCCGGTGCTCCAGCCGAAGCTCTTCCGCGGCGAGTTCCTCACCCTCCCGACGCGCCACCGGAATCGCCGGCGTGCGCGCGGGACCGATGATCGTCAGCCGGGTGACCCGGACCTCGACCTCACGGGTCGGCATGGAGGGGTCGCGCGCCGGCTCGCGCCGGGCGGCAACCGTACCGTCGACCAGAAGCACCGTTTCGGGCGACGCCGCGGCCGCGGCAGCGATCACCTCCGGCGTGCTCCATTCCGGATCGCACGAAAGCTGGACCAGCCCGTCGCGGTCACGCAGATCGAGGAATACGATGCCACCGAGGTCACGCCGGCGATGCACCCAGCCGCCGAGCCGGACCTGCTGGCCCACATGGTCGGCGCGAAGGGCACCACATCGATGAGTGCGGAGAGATGTCGCTGCTGTCAAAGGTGCAGGTTCAGTCAGGCTCGGCTCAGGTGGAGTGGAACCGCAAATAGTAACCGTCGTCAGGCGCCTCCAGCAACAAAACCGACCGATCGATTGGTGTCAGATGCGAGGTGAGGTGGCACAGTCCAACCTTCCTGCAGACAACGGGATAGCCCGCTGACCGCAGCCCTGGGCCGCTGCAGCTTCGTTACCGGAATGCCGTGCAGCGCAACGTCTCGACACCCTTATCTTTCGGCGGTGAAGTCACCCGCGCAGCAGACAATTCTCGACCTGGCCCCACCCGAAGCCACCCGCGTGCTCAGTTCCTGGGTCGCCGAGCAGCAGCTGCCGGCATACCGCGTCACGCAGCTGCTGCGACGACTCTGGGTCGCACCGGTGGCTTCGTGGGAGGGAGCAACCGAGCTGCCGAAGGCGCTGCGCGCCACGCTCGATCAGACCTTCCCGATTCCACGGCTGGCCGAGGAGGTCACTCAGGAATCGCGGGACGGGACCCGGAAATTTCTCTGGGGACTTGCCGACGGGGAGCAGATCGAGTCGGTCCTGATCCCCTCCGCCGGGCGACGGACGCTCTGCATTTCCTCACAGGCGGGGTGTGCGCTGGGCTGCGTCTTCTGCGCCACCGGACGGATGGGATTTCGCCGGAACCTCGCCACCTGGGAGATCGTGGCGCAGGTGCGTGAGCTGGTGCTCCGCGATCCGGCGAACAAACCGACCAACATCGTCTTCATGGGGATGGGAGAACCGCTGCTCAACTGGGACGCGGTCGACGCGGCCCTCACGATTCTCAATCATCCGGACGGATTCGGCATCGGCGCTCGGCACATCACGGTGTCGACGGTGGGCATCGTGCCGGGGATGCTGGCGCTGGCCAAACGCCCCGAGCAGTTCCGGCTGGCGATCTCGCTGCATTCGCCGCACGCAGCCGAGCGCCAGGCGCTGATGCCGATCGAGAAGAAGTATCCGCTGGCGGAGGTCGTGGCGGCTGCAGCGACCTTCGAGCGGCGGATCACCTTCGAATATGTCCTGATTGCAGGAAAGAATGACCGCGAACGCGATGCGATTGCGCTGGCGTCGCTGGCGCGCAAACTCGGCGCCCATGTGAATCTCCTGCCGCTGCATCCCGGCGGAAATCCTGATCTGGTGCCTGCCGGCGCCGCGTCGATCCGCGAATTCCGCGGAGCGCTGACGGCGCGGGGGATCGAGGCAGTGGTCCGCCGCAGTCGCGGCCTCGACATCGACGCGGCCTGCGGACAACTGCGCGTCGCGGTCGAACGGAAACGGCGCGCCGACGAAGCCGTCGCGGGCGGATAGCCGCTTGCCGGGGGGCGCCGCCGTCCGGTAGACTGCGGTACAGGTGATGGGGCTCGCCTTCAACCGCCAATCGTGGCTGATAGCTCCTGCGTACATCATGTACCCGACGAGAGATCATGTCGCAGCCACAGATCACGCCACTCTATCTGGTGACAGTCGCGCTCGGCAGCGCCGTCGGCGGTGCCGCACGATTTGCGCTGACGATCGTGACGCAGAGCCGCACCGATGCAGCCTTCCCGGTCGGCACGTTCGTCGTCAACATTCTCGGCTGCCTGGCGCTCGGCGCGCTGGTGCAACTCACCGCCGGCCGGTCGACCGTGACGCAGTTGCTGCTGACCACCGGATTCTGCGGGGGCTTCACCACCTTCTCGACCTTCAGCTACGAGTCGATCGCGCTGATCCAGAACGGCCTATGGGCGCGAGCCGGAGCGTATGTCGCAGGAAGCGTTGTGCTCGGGCTCGCGGCGTTCTGGTGCGGCATGGCCGCGACGCGCGCAATGGCAGGCGTCATCGCAAGCTGACGGGTGCGAGGCCCTCAATGGGCGGACATATGCACGACGAGCCAGTCGGCGATCATGCCGAGGACTGTCGGCGTTACCCGCGCGCTCTTCAGATCGACATATCCTGCAGGTTGTCCACTCGGGTCGGGCACGAAGAGGTGGTCGAGCCCCGGAAAGAGATGGACCGTGACATCCGCGTTGCCGTTGCTCCGGATCGCGGTCGCGAGCTTGCCCGCCTGGTCGGGCGTGACCTGATGGTCGGTCATCCCCTGCAGGATCAGCACCGGGACTTTCACCTTGCGAGCCGTCATCGCCGGATCGTAATCGAGAAAGAACCGCATCCACGCATTGGAGCGCGCGAGTGAATCGAGTGCCGTTGCCGCCGCGCGGATATCCGTTTCGCGTGACGCGGCAGGAATCGAGGCGTCGTTTTCGATCGCGTTGCGCTGCTGATAGTAGATGACATCGCGCCCGGTCACCGCGGTGCCGGCCATCAGCACAATTCCCTTCAACTGCGGATCGGTCGCCGCGATCATCGGCGCAATCACGCCGCCTTCGCTGTGCCCCACGAGCGCGAGGCGCGTACCGTCGATCCCGCGTTGCGTGCGCAGCCATGTGATTGCCGCGCGGATGTCGTCGGCGTTGTCGGCGGTGGTGCCCGGGGTTCCACCCGAGAGCCCGACGGTCCGGTCGTCGAGCCGAAGCACGGCGATGCCACGGCGTGAAAGCGTGTCGGCAAGCTGGCGAAACGGACGGTAGCCCCCGGCGACCGGGATGTATTCGTCGCGATCCTGCAGCCCGCTTCCCGTGATCGTCACCACTGCGGGGACCGGCCCGGTCGCACCGGCCGGCATCGTGAGCGTACCCCCGAGCACTCCCGCCGGGCCGGGAAGTGTCACTTCGGTCGCGGTGTACGGTGCGCCAGCCGGTGCCGAGTAATCGGTGCGTCCGAGATGCAGCACGGCAGCGGCCGCGGGATCGACGCGGAGCACCTCGAGACGCTGCGCCGGTATCGTACCACCAAGGATTCGCCCGTGCGGATCGACGCGAAGGCGTTCTTCCTGACCCGCAATGACCAACAGCATTGAGTCGGCCCCGACCGGCGTGACCTTGACGCCGAGCGTGGCGCCGCCTGCGAGCGCAAAGGCTGGCACGTCGACCGGGCCGCCCGCGGCGCGTGCCTTGCGCGTGAAGAGTTCCGCGAAGGCAAAGGAGTTGTTGAGCAGCGGGAGTGTTCCCGGCGCGGAGTGGAATCCCTGGATGTGTCCCCCGACGTCTACGAGCAACGAGTCACCGCGGATCGCGACAGCCGCTCTCTGCATCGGCGCGGTGTCGCTGCCGGCTTCGCGGAACACCGAAATCGTCATCGATCGCACCGTGTTCTTCGGTCCGGTGATCGCGACGTAATCGGTGCGCGGCTGTCCCTTGACGGCGACTTGTCCCTGCACGGTGTCGGCGCTCCATGCAAAGCGCTCGATGACGATGGTATCGGCGCCGACTCGCATGATGAAGGCACCCCGATCAGCGATCTGCTGTGCGGCGAGCGGCGCAGCCACCAGGCCGGCGAATGTGACGGTCGATATCAACGCGAGAATCCGGCGCATCAGGCGTCCCTCCCCACGGCTTCGGGATCGTTCTTCCACACGAAATAACTCCAGACGATTGACAGTAGTGCGCTCGCCGCAACGCCGACCATGACGATTTGTGTTGCGATGCGCGGCATCATGAACGCAGCCAGCACGCCGAGGATCCCCGTTACCACCATCGCATAGCCACCGACCCGGTGAGTCTCCCGCCAGGACCGATCGCTCGACAACGTCCATGGCGTGCGGATGCCAAAGATCCAGTTGGGCCGAACGCGAGTCAGGACATTGCCCAGCAGGATGAAGAGAAGCCCGAGACCCAGTCCCAGCAGCGACGCGAAATCGAACTTCCAGCCAAGGTTGTACCCGATGATCAGCACCTGTACCGCTGCGAGGAAGGCGAGGACGGCATTGGTCACGACCCAGTACGACCCGGCGTGCAACGGGAAGTTGCGTCGCTTCGGGTCGAGACGCGGTGCGATCGAGAGGACTGCCGCCATGACCAGTGCCACGATCGGTACCATGACGACCAGGCTCCCGCGCGACATCCATCCGTTCACGTGCCCGTGCGCGTCCCAGTGACTCGCCACGCGCTCCGGGAGCTGCGGCAGCATCTTCATTCCGAATCCGAAGGCGATCACGTTGAGCAGTATCCCCGGCCAGAGCTTTCGGATCATGGTTTTCCTCGCGAGCGGGTTCGCGGTGCCTTCCCGTCAGTCCGGCCGGAAATGTCGAGCATGTGCTGGAGCGCGTCCTGGAAGACGGTGGTATTGAGCGAGTAGATGATGAATTGACCCTCTCGGCGGGTCTGCACCAGCCCGGCGTCGCGCAACACCTGGAGATGATGCGACACCGAGGCGAACGCCATGTCGAAATGCCCGGCGAGTTCTCCCGCCGGAAGGTCTGCATCTCGAAGCAGTTGCAGGATCCGGCGCCGGGTCGGGTCGGCGAGGGCGCGGAAGGTCCGGTCGAGCATCGATCGAGATATTTATACAATCATCTAAATAATCGCAACCACCGGCCCCCGCTGACCGCGCCGGAACCCATCCTCGAAGGAAGACTGATGGCAGCCGGCATCTATACCACCCGGTTCGGCACCGGCTTCCCGGCGAAGAACGCCAGCAGATTCTCCGCCGCCAGGAACCCCATCGCCTCGCGGGTCTCGCGCGTGGCGGAGCCGAGGTGCGGAAGAAGCACCACGTTGTCGAGACCGAGAAAGCGGCGGTCGACGTTCGGCTCCCCGCGAAAGACATCAAGACCGGCGCCGGCGATGTGGCCCGCAACGAGCGCGGAGACGAGGGCGTCGTCGTCGATGATGTCGCCTCGCGCCGTGTTGATCAGGAATGATCCGCGCTTCATCTGAGCCAGCCGCGATGCATTGATCAGTCCGCGGGTCTCCGCCGTACTCGGGCAGTGCAACGAAACGACGTCAGCCTCTGCCAGCAACATCTCCAGCGTCGCGCGCGGCTCGGCGCCGACCTGATCGAGGTCGACGGGCGAGAGCGGCGACGGATTGAAGCAGAGCACCCGCATGCCGAACCCGTGGTGGGCGCGGTGGGCAACAGCTCGGCCGATCCGACCCATCCCGACGATCCCGAGTGTACGGCCGGTCAGATGCGCTCCCAGGAGATGGGTGGGGCTCCAGCCGAGCCATCGCCCCGAGCGAAGCTGCCGCTCCCCTTCGCCGGCGCGTCGTAGCGTCATCAGCATGAGTCCGATCGCAAGATCCGCCGTCGAGTCGGTCAGGACGTCCGGCGTATTGGTCACGACGATTTCGTGGGCTTGCGCGGCGACCAGATCGATGTTGTCGGTGCCGACGCCGAAGTTGGCGATGATCCGGGTGCGCAGCGGATACGCCGCAAGCACTTCTCCGGTGAACTTGTCGGTCACCGTCGCAAGGACGCCGTCGGCGTGGCCGAGCGCTCGCTGCAGATCGTCTGCTGTGGTGGGCTGATCGCGCGGTGCGAGCTGCACGTCAAAGTGTTCGCGAAGCAGCGATTCGACCGCTCCCGGAAGCCGCCGAGTCACGATGACGCGCGGGAGTGCCGCCATCAGCTGGCCAGCCAGCTGCGTTGCGCCGCGGCGACACCAGCTCCCGGGTCCAGCTTCACGCCGGAGTCGAGGAGCGCCATTTCGACCAGCCCCAGCGCGCCGAGCACCATCCCCTCATTCAGATCACCGAGATGCCCGATTCGGAACGCCTTCCCGGCGAGCGGTCCGAGGCCACCGCCGAGCGACAGGTTGTAGCGGGTGAATGCGTGCTTGATCAGCTTCGATGCGTCGACGCCGTCGGGCGTGTAGATCGTGGTCACCGTATTCGATTCTGCGGAGCGTTCGCGACAGCAGATCGAAAGCTTCCACGCTGCGACCGCTGCGCGAACGCCGGCAGCGAGCCGTGCATGCCGTGCGAAGACCTCCGGCAATCCTTCTTCACGGAGCATCGCGAGTGATTCGCGAAGTCCGTACAGCATCGGAATCGACGGCGTGTAGGGAAAATAGCCGGTCTGGTTTTGCGCCAGCATCGGTTTGAGGTCGAAGTAGGCGCGCGGCGCGCCATGGTCGATCGCATCCAGCGCCCGCTGCGACAGGGCGAGCAGCGCCAGCCCCGCCGGCAGCATCAACCCCTTTTGCGATCCGGTAATGGCAACGTCGACTCCCCATGCATCGTGCTGGTATTCGAGCGACGCGATCGCCGACACGCCATCCGACATGAGGAGCGCGGGATGCCCGGTGCTGTCGATCGCCCGACGGATCGCCGGGAGATCGGCGGTCACGCCGGTCGACGTCTCGTTGTGGACGATCAGGACCGCCGCGATATGGCGGTCGCGATCGCTGTTGAGTGCCTCGGCAATCCGATCAGGGGGAGGCGGCGCGCCCCATGCGAGATCGGCAAACGTTGTGACCTCATACCCAAGCCGTCGCGCCGCATCCCCCCAGAGCGATGCGAACTGCCCTGCGCCCGGCAACAGGACGTGCGATCCTGCCGGAAGCGTATTCGTCAACGCCGCCTCCCAGCCGCCGCTGCCGCTCGACGGAAAGAGCGCCACTGTTCCCGTCGCCGTCGCGAAGAGCCTTCTGGTCTGGTCGAGCAACGGGAGGACCAGGTCGGGAAACTCGACCGAGCGGTGATCCTCGGAGGCGCGATGCATCGCCCGAAGAATGCGGTCGGGGATGTTGCTCGGCCCCGGAACAAAGAGGTGGTGTCGTCCTGGCATGATTCGTCAACGAGAGAGAAGCCCTAATATTGACCCGGACCGCGCGAAAGAGAACCACGCCTGGGATTCGCTGGAGGATCAGTTGCTCCGTGCAGACAACTCGGCATCCACACCCGAGCAGCGATTGCGTCGGTGCTACGACGAGGCGATTCGCGCCGTGCAGCCGGAGCGCGCGCTTGGCCGGGCGCTTCCGTCACTCGCTGCACCGACCTCATCGTGCTGGATCATCTCGGTAGGAAAGGCCTCGACCGGGATGGCGAACGGCATCGCGACGTGGCTCGCCGCCAGCGGCCAGGCGCCTGCCGGCGGGATCATCGTCGGCGCCGAGGATCATCCGCCGCCGCACCGCGCGCTCCGGGTGATGACCGGTGATCACCCGATCCCAGGCGAGCGATCAGCGGCCGCGGCGGCCGCAATCGGCAAGACGATCGACCAGATCCCCCGCGGCGCATCGGTGCATGTCGCGATCTCCGGCGGCGCGAGCGCCCTGATCGCCGGTCCGCTGCCGGGGCTCACCGCGGACGATGTCGTCAGGACATTCAAGGCGCTGCTGAGTTCCGGTCTCGACATCAACGAGATGAACGCGATTCGCAAGCGCGTGACCGCGTGGAGCGCAGGGCGGCTTGCGGCGGCGCTCACCGGCCGCGACCTGCACGTCTGGGTGATTTCCGACGTGCCAGGTGACGATCTCGGCAGCATCGCCTCCGGCCCGTGCACCGGCGACGCGTGGACGCGAGACGACGTCGCCCGGCTCGTTGACGAGCATGATCTGGCGGATGCACTGACACCGGCCGTTCGCAGTGCCCTGACCCGCGAAACGCTCAAGCCTGGTGCCTCCGAACTCGCGGGCGTCGAGCCGGTGATCGTTGCCAGCAATCGGACGGCGGTCGATGCCGCGGCCGACGCAGCGCGCGAACTTGGATGGCAGGCACAGGTGATGACTCCTGGACTGCGTGGCGACGCGTCCAGGATGGGGCGTGAAGTTGGGATGGCCCTCGACGCCCGCGCCGACGCGCAATCGGTCTTCATCTGGGGCGGCGAAACGACGGTCACCATCGGAGCGGCGGCGGGGACCGGCGGGCGGGCGCAGGAACTGGCGCTGGCGGCGGCGAGCGAACTGGCGCAACGCGACCGCGCCGCAATTGTGCTCTCGGCCGGCACCGACGGGCGCGATGGGCCGACTGACGCCGCAGGTGCGATCGTCGATGGGAAGACGTGGGGGAGGATCGAGGCCGCAGGTCGCGACCCGGGCAAGGATCTCGCACAACATGACGCATACCCGGCGCTCGATGCGGTGGGGGCGCTCATGCGCACCGGACCGACCGGCACCAACGTCACCGATCTGGTGCTGGGAACTACGCCATAGCGGCCGTGAGCGCCTTCATTGCCATGCCATGCGCCACCGCGACCTCCGGCGAGCGCTGCACGAACTCGTAGTACCGCTGCTGGAAATCGTCACCCTGGTCATCAGGCCGCAGGAGCTCGCGTGTCGTGGCGAGGAGCGCCGGAACGCGAGACTCGGCTTCGCGGCTCGGATCGGTCTCGGCCATTGCTTCGTCCATCGCTGCGATCAGTGCGGTGAGTGGGCGGAGCCATACGAACCACGGATCGTGGATCACCAGCTGCAGGAACTCCGGATTGTCGGCGACGCGCCCGTTGAGCGCCTCCCAGGCGATCCGTTCGTTGCTTAGCAGCGCGCGGTGCAGCACGAGCACTGCATCACGGGTGGCGCCGAGTCGCGCGGCGGGATTCGAGATCACGTGCCGATCGAGGAAGCGGTCATCACAGACGGACACGACGACATCAGCACCGTTTCCTTCACACCAGCGCATCGCTTCATCATGGCGGACCCCGTGCGGCAATCCGCGCGCCTGTCGTCTTTTCGGGCAGGTGTGACGAATGAACGTCGCACCGTAACGCTCGGGGGAGTCATGCCAGCGAAAGGTAGCCACCATACGGGTGGAAGCCGCCGATACGGGAAGGCGGCCTCGAAGAGTGTGGAGCGGGCCATGCACAAGGAGAAGCGCGGGACGCTGAAGAGCGGCCCCGGCGGTCACGGCGGAAAGGTCACCAGCCGGAAGCAGGCGATTGCGATCGGGTTGTCGGAAGCCCGCAAGAAAGGGGCGAAGGTCCCGCCGCAATCGCACTGATTGCCGTTCAATGGTGCGAAACCGCCGCGGTCGCGAAGGCGGCACCGAGCAACACACTCAGGTCGACCATGCGCGTGGTATCCGGCGCGGATACCACGTCGGCGGATCCCAGTGCGACGAGCGCCCGGCCCACGCCGGCGGTGTCGCCCCGGCGAATGAAGATGGTGTTGTGGAGGTGGTTGCCGCGCCCGGTATCGGCGTTGCCGAAGTAGACCACGTCGAGTCGTTCGTGGCGTAGCCGGAGCGTCGCCGCCAGCGCGAGACCCGCCGTCCTGGTCCCGTTGAGCACCTCGACCGTGACTCGCGGGAAAGCACCGGGAATCGCGGCGTCGGTCTGCGGGGCCGCCACCCCGGGATGCCTGCGCCCGGTGATCCACCCCGCGGTTACCACCACGCAGGCGAAGACCGCGCCCACGATCAGCACCCGGCGCGTCATCCGCAAACCATCTGGCGAAAGGCGATGCTCTCGGGCGGCAGCGCCCAGCCGCGCTCGACGGCATAATCGAGACGCCGCCGCACCACGTCGCGAAGTACCGCGTCCGGCCGCTCGGGAAATGCCTGCGCCAAATCCGCTCGACCGGCGCGATCGAAGGTCCTGCCAGGCTCAAGAAAATCGGCGCAGTACAGGGCGCGTCCGGCGCGGCCCCACCCAGGCCACCCGACCGAATGCCATCGCACCGCACTCAGCACATCCGCATCCTGCTCGCCTTCGAGTTCCGCCCGCGCCGCCGCTGCCGGGCCGTGACGCAGTTCAACCGGGCCGTCCACCTCCGGCGCCCACCGGCGCATCTCCGCCTCGGGCGCGTCCCGCAGGGCGTCGTGCAACCATCCGGCGCGAAGCCATTTCCCCGCCTCGTCGATGGGAAGGCGCATCACGACGGTCCATTCGCCGAGGAGTCCCACGACTCGCTCGATGTGCGCCCGACGCACCGGCGACACGATCGCCCAGGGCGGCAGCCCGTCGCGCGGCGGCACCGCGGCGGCGTGCGTCACACGTCGGTCGTTCCTGAGCGATCCAGCCGGTTCGCCGAATCAACGAACGCGATCGCGGGACGAAATCCGGAGACATCCGATTCGTCCACGTCGGCGAATGCCATCACGATGACGAGATCCCCCGGCATGCCCAGGCGCGCGGCGGCACCATTCAGCTGCACCATCCCGGTTCCTGGACGCCCGCGAATCACGTAGGTGGAGAATCGCGCGCCGTTGTTCACATTGACGACTTGCACCTCTTCGTATTCGGCGAGGTTCGCAGCCGCCATCAGGTCGGTGTCGACCGTCAGCGAACCCTCGTACGAGAGATCGGTCGACGTGATGGTGGCACGATGGATCTTCGATTTCAGGAGACGCCGGCGCATGTCGGTCGAAGTGCCTCAGAGGATCGCGTTGTCGATCAGGCGCGTGGCGCCGACGCGAGCAGCGACCGCGACGATCGTCCCGGGTCGGACAGTATCGACGGGCGCGAGCCGGTCGGGATCGACGATCGCAATATAGTCCGGACGAACCGCGGGAACCGCGGCAAATGCCGCCTCGATGATCCCGCGAATTCGCTCGGCGCCGGTCTCGCCGCGCCGGGTCGCCGCCTGCGCGGCATCGAGCGCGCGAGAGAGGACCAGGGCATCGCCGCGTTCAGTCGCCGAGAGGTAGACGTTGCGCGAGCTCATCGCCAGACCATCAGGTTCGCGGACCGTGGCCACGATCTCGAGCTCGACCGGACAATCGAGGTCGCGAACCATCGACCGGATCAGCGTCACCTGCTGAATGTCCTTCTGGCCAAAGATCGCGACGTCGGGCTCGATGATGTGGAAGAGCTTGGCGACCACGGTCAACACGCCGTCGAAGTGTCCCGGGCGGATCGCCCCTTCCCATCGGGTCGCCGCGTCGCCCGCGATGACGCGCGTCCCTCCGTCGCCGCGATACATCTCACCGGCCTCGGGCGCAAAGAGCAGATCGACGCCACGCCCCTCCGCGAGCGCCTGGTCGCGCGGAAGATCGCGCGGATAGCGCGCGAGATCTTCGTTCGGACCGAACTGCAGTGGATTGACGAAGACGCTCATCACCACGACATCCGCCCGACGGCGCGCCGCATCGACCAGGGCAAGATGCCCCTCGTGCAGCGCGCCCATCGTCGGGACCAGTGCGATACGGGCGTTGTGCCGCCGTTCGCGCTCGAGCCGCTGGCGGATCTGCGCGATCGAGCGCAGCACGTCCATCATCAATCGAACGAGTGCGAGTCGTCCGGGTAGGTGCCGTTGCGGACTTCGGCACCGAAGGCGGCGACGGCGTTGCGCACCGTCGCACCGAGGGTCGCGTAGCGCTTGAGGAATCGTGGCGCGAATTCCTCATTCAGGCCGAGCATGTCGTGCAGCACCAGCACCTGTCCATCGCAGCCGGGTCCCGCACCGATCCCGATTGTCGGGATCGCCACCGATGCCGTGATCTCGGCGGCGAGTCCCCGGGGGACCAGTTCGAGAACGATCGCGGTGGCACCGGCGTCTTCCAGTGCTCGTGCGTCGCTCCTGAGGCGCGCGGCGACCGCCTCGTCGCGGCCCTGCACTTTCGTCCCGAGCAGGTTCACTGATTGCGGCGTGAACCCCAGGTGCCCGACGACCGGGATCCCGCGATCAACCAGCGCGCGGACGGTGGGCGCCATCGCTTCGCCTCCCTCGAGCTTGACCGCATGGCAATCGGTTTCGGCGAGAACGCGGCCGCTGTTGCGGACCGCTTCCTCGATGCTGACCTGATACGAGAGAAACGGCAGATCGACGATGATCGGCGTGTGCAACGCACCGCGCCGGACACTCGCCGCGTGATAGATCATCTGATCGAGGGTGGCGCTGAGCGTCGAGGCGCGCCCGGTGAGCACCTGGTTGAGCGAGTCACCCACCAGCAGCAGGTCGATGCCGGCCGCTTCGAGCAGGCGCGCGAACAGCGCGTCATAGCACGTCAGCACGACGAGCTTCTCGCCGCTCTTCTTGCGGGCGGGGAGATCGGGGAGTGTCAGACGACGCTCAGGCATGCGCCTCCAGTTCGGCGATCTCGCGCGCCCAGAATTCACGATCCCGCAGGCCGGGATGCGGCAAAGTCAGTGCAGGAAGGTCGCAAAGGAGCCCGCCGTATCGCACCAGGTCAAGGTCCAGGGTACGCGACGTCCATCGCTCGCCACGCTCCCGTCCCGCCTGCCGTTCGATCTGGTGGCACGCCGCGAGCAACGCATCGGGCGATTGTGCGGTCGCCAAGGCGATCATCTGGTTGAGATAGGCCGGCTGGTCGCGCCCGCCGAGCGGTGCGGTTTCTTCGACGCCGCTCGCCGCGAGGATCCGGGCGCCCGGAAGGGCCCCAAGTGCTTCGCGCGCCATCGCGAGACGCGCCGCCCGGTCGCCCAGGTTGCTGCCGAGCGCCACGAACGCCGTGACGGCCACCTCAGGCAGCATCCACCGCCGTGCGCATCGTGGCCATGAAATCGGCTGCGGCAGCTACGCCATTGCGCCCCAGCGTATCGACGAGCGCGCTGCCGATCACCACGCCATCCGCCAGCGATGCAACACTGGTCGCCTGGGCAGCCGTCGATACGCCGAATCCCACGGCGACCGGAAGCGTCGTCGCGGCGCGCACCCGCGCCACCGATCCGGCGAGATCCGCCGCGAGCGACGTCGACGCTCCTGTCACGCCAAGTCGCGCGATCAGGTAGACAAATCCCTGGGCGCCGTTCATCGCCGCCGCAATCCGCTCCGGCGTACTGGTCGGCGCGACCAGGCGGATCAGGTCGAGCTCCGACTGCTGCACCGCGCGTTCGACTGCGGCATCCGCCCCGGCCGGAAGATCGGTAAGCAGCAACCCCGCGATGCCGATGGTCGCCGCATCGCGAAGGAGTCGTTCGACGCCGTACTGGAGCACCGGGTTCAGGTAGGTGAAGAGGACCACCGGAGCGGCAACCTGTGCCTCGGCGATCAGGTCGAGCGTTCCCGGCAACGACATTCCGTTCGCGAGCGCGCGAAAGGTCGAGGCCTGGATCGTCGGCCCGTCGGCCAGCGGGTCACTGAACGGGACGCCGACCTCGATGATGTCGGATGCCCCGTCGATCGCGCGCAAGGCGTCGCGTGACGCGGCGATCGTGGGGAACCCCGCGGTAAGATACGGGATGAGCGCGGTCCGCCGTGCGGCGCGCAGGTCGCGCCATGTGGCACCGATGCGTGAATCAGATGAAGTAGTCGCCAACGACGATGCCGTACCGATCAGGTGAAGTGACCTTGACGATGACGCGCGGATAACTGCCGTTCGCCGCCGGAATGGAAAGATCGACCAGTTCGCCGGGGGGAGCCACTCGTCCGCCGCTCGCGTCGACGACGAGCCGCACCACAGGCCGGTGCAATTGCTCCGGGTCGGGCGATGCACCGGCCACGATCGCCACCTCGAACGTGTCGAGAATGACGCAGGTGCCGACCGGATAGATCCCGAGCAGGTTGATCAGTGCCTTGACCAGCGTGGGGTCGTAGCCGCGACCCGGATTGAACCACATCTCGCGAAGCACCGCATCCGGCTCGAACGGCACATTCTGGTAGACGCGGCGTGTGGTCGCCGCGTCGTAGCCATCCGCCACGGAGATGAGCCGCGTGAAGAGGCCGAGTTGCCGCGGCCGGATCGGTCGCGGATACCCGCTCAGGTCGACCTTCATGTGGTGCTCGTGCGCCGCGAGAATGGTGCGGTACGGCAGCTCTTCCCCTTCGCGCATCTTGAACAGCGTGAGCGTCCCGCGCCACGGATGCGACTGCATCGCCCGCCATTCCGCCTCGTCCAGCGACGAGCTCTTGTTGAGCAGCGACTGCTCGAGCCGCGCCTTCCCGATGTCGTGCAGCAGTGCGGCCAGGCCGAGATCGTACAACTGCAGTCGGTCGAACCCGAGGCGCTTGCCGAGGGCGACGGCGAAGATGCAGACATTGACCGAATGGGTGAAGGTGTATTCGTCGTAATCGCGCAGCGTCGTGAGGCCGGTGATCGACAGCTCGTTCTCCATCACCTGATCGACGATCACCTGGATCGCCCGCTTCAGCCGCCGCGTGCTCGGCATCGCGCCCATTCGCACGCCCTGCACCACGTCGCGCGCCACCGCCACGCCGTGCGCATAGGTCCGCTTGGCGCGCTCGAGCCCCTCGTCGGCGTCGGCGGCAGCGTCGCCGGTGATATCGCCCGCCGATCCCACGCTGATGCGCACGATTTCCGCCTGCTGCATCCGCTGCCGCAGTGCATCGAGCCGCTCGTCCGGCTCCGCCTCGGCCGCGACCGCGCCGGTCATCGCCAGGAACGCCTGGAACTCGCGCCGCGTCACGCCGTCTTCGATCCGGAGGAGCCCCATGCCGCACGCCTTCATCATCGAGACGAAGCCGCTGAACGCCGCGAAGTTGTCGAGGCCGAGGCGAAGACGCGTCTGGTTGATGAAGATGAAATCGCCGGAGAGACGGATCTCGATCACCCCTTCGAGCCGGCAGAGCGACACCGCCGTTCCGACCAGATCATCGAGCGCCCGCTGCACCGCCGCGTTCTCCACCGGGTACAGCTTGAGCGCGCGCTGGGCCCCGTGGATCGAGATCAGCAGTGCGCGCCCCGATTGGCGCAGCATGCCGTCATCGCGGACCGTGCTTTCGGTCACGGCACCCATTCCCGGAGCACGGCGTTGGCGGCGCTGCGCACCACGGCGTCGCGATCCGACGTGAAGCGGTCAACCAGCATGCGGGCGTCGATCGTCCGCACCTTCCCCAATGCGAACAACGCGCACGCACGGATCTCGGCCGGCTCCCGGCGGCGCAGCAGGCCCCGCGGCTCAAGCAATCCGCGAAGCCGCGTGATCGCCCCATCGCCCGCAAGGCGGCCGTACGCTTCGTACATCGCTCGCCGTTCGCTTCGCTCCCAGTCGATGTCGGTGTCCGTGAACAGGAGGCGCTCCAACTGGGCCACCATCCCGCCGGAGCCGCCGCGATCGACCAGTGCCGTCAGCGCCATCTGTCGCACACCGCGATCCGGGTCGGCGAGCGCCAGTTCCATCGCGGCCACGGCGCTCGGTGTGCCGAATTCGCCCAGCACGCGCACTGCCACCATCCGGATCGGCTCGTCGCCATCCTTGAGCCGTGCGATGATCACCGGCACCAGGTTCGAGAGTCCCAGACGCGAGGCAAGCGAGATCGCCGGCACCAGCGCGTCGGTCGGCCCGTTGTCCAGCAGCGCCGCAAGCGCGTGCGGTTGGGCGCGCGCGATCGACTCGACGCTCCCTTCGAGCACCCGGCGGACACTCGCCTCGGTGATGCGCCCGAGTTGCGTGAGTACCGCCGGGAGCGCTGACGGCTTGAGCTCGCGGAGCACTTCTCCGACGTCTTCTTCGGCGGGACGCGATGCCATGTCGCCGAGCACCCGAAAGAGCTGGTCGAGAATCTCCGGCGTCGACAGGCGCTCCTCGAACGAAAGCACCGCGCCGTGCAGCTCCTGGTCGAGTCCGTGCGCACGCGCCGAGATGACGCGCAGTTCGCGGATGATCCGTGCCACCGCGCGGAAGCCGCCGGTCGAGAGCTGCACCGGGAGGATGTCGTCGAGCAGCGCGATCGCTTCCTTGCGGACCGCCGAGTCGCGCTGTCCCTCGAGGATGTCGAGCAGCGCATCGATCGCCGCCTGGCGGATGTCGCGCCGGTACTCCTCCTCGAGTTCGGTCTGCACCAGGCGAATCTCGGCCTCGTGCAGGAAGTACGGCGTGGCATCGAAATCGGTGAGATCGACGACTCCGAGATTGCCGCCGCGGGCATCATCCGATCCGGGCGGCGCTTCCTCGGCGGCAGCGACCTCTTCCTTCGCGGCGTCCGGCGGCAACGGCTCGTCGCGTGAATCGCTGTCCTGCAGGAACTCCATCCCGTCGCCGAGCACTTCGATGAAGACGTACGAGATCAGCACGAACTCCTGCTCCCACAGCAGCGTCAGGAGATCGTCGCTCGCGTCGACCGGCAGCATCCGCGCGGAATTGGCAACCTGCAGGAAGCGAAGGATCTCTTCCGACTCGACGCCGGGAAGGAGTGTCAGGCGCCGCAGGCCGTCCTTGTAGAGTTGCCACGCCAGCCCTTCCGACTTCGGCTGCTGGCGATATACCGGCACTTCGTCCCAGGTGATCTGATCCTCTTCGATCCCGAGCACCAGGCGACCGGTGATCCCCCACACCGGCCCGAACGCGTCCGCGACCTGCTGCATCGCGCGCTGATAGACCGGATTGTTGGGGAGATACATCTGCAGCGCGCGCTGGCCCTTCGACAACACGCGCAGCAATTCCTCGATGACCCTGACATCCGCTTCATTCGACGTGACCGCCGGTCCCGCTGTCACGCAGGAGTGCCGATCGTGGCGGCGACGTGTGCCACGTCCTTGTCACCCCGCCCGCTCAGGCAGAGCAGCACCTGCTGATCTGCCGTCCACCGTCCCCGCGACCCGAGAATCCAGGCGATGGCGTGCGCGGTCTCCAGCGCCGGGATGATTCCCTCGAGACGCGCGATCGCCTGGAACGCATCCAGTGCCTGCTGGTCATTGATCGCGTGATACGCGACGCGGCCCTGATCGCGAAGCCATGAATGCTCGGGGCCGACCCCCGGGTAGTCGAGACCAGCGGAGATCGAGTGCGCCGGGAGCACCTGTCCGTCGGCGTCCTGCAGCAGATACGACAGCGAACCGTGGAGCACGCCCGGTGCACCGGCCGAGAGCGTGGCACTATGACGCCCCGTCGAAATTCCCTCCCCCGCGGCTTCGACGCCGATCAGTTCCACGTCGCTGTCGTCGAGAAAGCCGCTGAACATCCCGATGGCGTTCGATCCACCGCCGACGCACGCCACCACGGTGTCCGGCAGCCGCCCGCTTCGCTCGATCAGCTGCGCCCGCGCCTCGCGCCCGATGACCGACTGGAAATCGCGGACCAGCCGGGGAAATGGATCGGGCCCGACCACGGAGCCGATGATGTAATGCGTGGTGGGAACGTTGGTGACCCAGTCGCGGAGCGCTTCGTTGGTCGCGTCCTTGAGTGTGCGCGTCCCCGACGACACCGGTACGACCGTCGCGCCGAGGAGCCGCATCCGGTAGACATTCAGCGCCTGCCGCGCGACATCCTCCTCGCCCATGTAGACAACGCACTCGAGGCCGAATCGCGCGCAGACCGTTGCCGTCGCGACGCCGTGCTGCCCCGCTCCGGTTTCGGCGATGATCCGTCGCTTTCCCATCCGGCGTGCGAGCAGTGCCTGCCCGATCGCATTGTTGATCTTGTGCGCACCGGTGTGATTGAGATCCTCCCGCTTGAGCCACACGGTCGTGCCAACGGCCTCGCTGAGCCGCGGTGCGGGCGTCAGTGCCGACGGCCGCCCGACGATGTCGCGCAGCAGCGCCGCATATTCGTCCCAGAACGCGCTGTCATCGCGCATGTCGAGATAAAGCGCTGTGAGATCATCGAGCGCTGCAATCAGCGTTTCTGGGACGTAGCGGCCACCGTAGGGGCCGAACCGGCCGGCGACCGTGGTGTCAGGCGGCAGAGCGTGCGGCAAGAACGTTCTCCAGGAAGCTGGCCAGGCGCTCGGGATCCTTGATGCCAGGTGAGGATTCAATCCCAGAACTTACATCGACCACGTCGGGCCGGACGACCTCGATCGCGGCGGCGACGGTGTCGGCTGCGAGCCCGCCGGCGAGGACGAATCGCGCCCGCGGCACCGCTGCTCGGGCGCACCGCGCCAGTTCGAGCGGAATACCGACACCCCGCCCCCCGGCTCCGCCAGGGACTCGCGCCTCGATCGCCACCGCGTCGACGCCCAGCGCCGCCTCGCCAAGCTCCTGGGCAAGGTCAGTTCCGAAGTCGATCGGAACCACCCGCCACACTTCGTAGCCTCTGGCCCGAAGGTCTGCGGCGGTCTCCGGTGAGTGATCTCCGTGCAGCTGCGCGCCGGCCAACCCCGCCCGCTCCATCATATCGAGGATCGTCCCGCGCGGCCTCGGTCCAAAGACCCCGAGCACCGGGACCCCGTGCGCCCCCGCGACAACCGCGGCCGCCTGTTCCACGGTCACCATCCTCGGCCCCCCCGCAAAGACGACACCTAGCCGCCACGCGCCGTGCGCCGCCGCGAGCGCCGCGTCGCTCGGGCGGGTCAGGCCGCAGATCTTGGCGCTAACGAGCACGGCGCACCACACCTGACAGCTCGCGCGCAGCACGGGCCGGGTCTGCTGCCCGGGCGAGGGCCGACCCGATGAGGACAGCGTCAGCTCCGGCGCCGGCCGCTGCCGCAACGTCGTCGGTCGTCGCCATTCCCGATTCGGCGATCGCGATCCGGTCGGCAGGAACGGTGGCGATCAACTCCCAGGCCGCCGCCGTATCGATGCTGAAGTCGTCAAGATTGCGCGCGTTGACCCCCACGACCATCGCCCCGGCGTCGAGCGCACGATCGAGCTCACCCCGGTCGTGAGCCTCGACCAGCGGCGTAAGTCCGAGCTCCACGGCGAAGTCGACCAGCCGCCGGAGCGCCGCGTGCTCCAGTGCCCGGACAATCAACAGCGCCGCGGCGGCACCCGCCGCACGCGCCTCCAGGAGCTGCGTCTCGTCGAGAATGAAATCCTTGCGGAGGACCGGCAGCGGAACTCCCCGCGCCACCCCCTCCAGATCGTCGAGCGAACCACCAAAGAAGCGCGAGTCGGTCAGCACCGATATCGCGGCCGCGCCCCCCGCGCGGTACGCCGAGGCCAGGGACAACGGATCGAGACCCAGGTTGATCGCACCGGCCGATGGAGACTGCCGCTTCACTTCGGCGATCAGCGCCACGGACGGACCACGCACCGCGGCGCGAAAATCGACCGTCACCGGCCGGGCGTCCGCTGCCCGCTCGAGTTCCTTCCGGCGGACACGAAGCGCCGGCAGCAGCGTGCGGGTCTGGTCGAGGATCTGGTCAAGGGTGGTCATTCTTGCGATTCGGTTTCCGTTCGGGTACATTCGGTTCGGGATCTATTCGCCACTCACCGGAGATTGTCTTGACGCTCACGCGAAAGCAACACGACATCCTCGACTATGTCTCGACCTCCATCGCGAAGAACGGGTTTGCGCCGAGCTTCGAGGAAATCGCCGAACGGTTCGGTTACCAGTCACTCGCCACCGTCCATGAGCATCTCAGCAATCTGGAACGGAAAGGTTATATCCGCAGGGGATATAACGAGAGCCGCGCGATCGAAGTTCTCCCGCGCCGCGGTACCTCCGGTGCGACCGAGATCCCGCTCCTCGGCGCTGTCGCGGCGGGGTTTCCGATCGAATCGATGATGGCCGGCGAGGTCGTTCCGGTCCCCGATTTGATGCTCCCCCGCCGAGGCCCCAACTACGCCCTCAAGGTCAAGGGTGAGTCGATGGTCGATGAGCAGATCCGTGACGGCGATCTCGTCGTCGTCAACGGGCGCGATTCGGCAGACAACGGCGAAATGGTGATCGCGCTGGTCAATGGAACTGAAGCGACCGTCAAGCGCTTCTATCGTGAGCCCGGGGGCTGGATTCGACTCCAGCCGGCCAATACCACGATGCGCCCGATGCGATTCCAGGAGCGTGACGTTCTGATTCAGGGTGTAGTCGTGGGGGTGATCAGGAAGTACTAACCGCAACACTCAGGCAGGTTTCGCCGGCGCCGCCTTCCGCAGCGCCTCGAGGCGCTCGCGTGCGCTCCCCGAGTCCAGCGCCTTCATCGCAACTCCAATCCCGTCTTCAAGAGTCGCTGCGAGGCCACCAACGTATGCCGCAGCGGCCGCGTTGAGGATCACCGCTGCCCGTAGCGCCGGTGCCGCTTCACGCGGCGATTCGAAGAGGTGCGCGATGCGCGCCGCGTTCTCGCCGGGCTCGCCGCCTTCCAGGCCGTCAAGCGACGGTGTCGACATTCCCGCCAGGCCGGGATCGAAGGTCCACTCGCGAACGCTGTCGCCGCGCACTTCCCAGATCGCCGTCTTCCCCACAGGTGAGATCTCGTCCATTCCGATTTCGGCATGCACCACGAGGCCGTGCGTCACGCCGAGTCGCGCCAGCGCCCCGGCCAGGATCGGCCCGCGGGCACGATCAGCGACGCCGACGACCTGTCGGCCGGCGCTCGCCGGGTTGGCCAGCGGCCCAACGAGGTTCATAAGCGTCGGCCCCTTGATCCGCCGGCGCGCCGGTCCGACGTGCCGCATCGCCGGGTGATACGCCGGCGCAAAGAGGAAGACCAGCCGCGCGGCGATCAAAATCGTGGCGGCGGCGTCCGGCGCCACGTCGATGGCGATCCCAAGCGCTTCCAGGACGTCCGCGGATCCCGACCGCGACGTGTAGCTGCGATTGCCGTGCTTGGCGATCGTTGCCCCGGCGCCGGCCGCCACGAACGCTGCCGCCGTCGAGACGTTGATCGTGGTGATCACCCCGCCGCCGGTCCCGCAGGTGTCGACCAGCGACTCCGGCGCCGAGTGGGCCACGCGCAGCATCGCCTGCCGAAGCGCCCGGACGGCGCCGGCCACATGATCGGCAGACTCGCCCCGTGACCGTAACGCCAGGAGGAGCCGTTCGATCAGCGCCTCAGGTGCTGCGCCACTCATGATCTCGACAAACGCGGCCTCGGTGGCAGCGTCATCGAGCCGCTCTCCCCGGTCGAGCAGGTCGACTGCCGATTCGAGCGCGGATTGGCTGTGAGAATGGGGCGGCATCGTGGGGGCCAAGCGTATGAGGCCAGCGTTGCTTTTGTCAATATTCACAATGGTTTGCGCGGGTTGCCGCGACCTCTTTCGCGGACTAGTTTTGGCAACTTCATGGAGCGCGCCTTCTTGCTGTTCCTGGAGTTCGATGGCACCGACTTCTGCGGCTGGCAACGACAACCCCACGGCCGGTCGGTGCAGCTGGTCGTCGAAGGGGCGCTATCCGAACTCGCTGGATCCGAACGGAAGGCTGTTGCCGCCGGGCGCACCGACGCAGGTGTCCACGCTCTCGCCATGCCGGTCAGCACCTCGATGCCTGATCGCTGGACCTCCCCGGCACTGCTCCGTTCGATGAATTCGATCCTTCCTCGCGAAATCGCCGTCCGCGAAGTCCGCGCAGTCGTTCCGGGAACAGACGCCCGGCGCTCCGCGATCGAGCGGCGGTATCAATACGACATCGGTGTCGGCGGCACGGCGCGCTCGCCCTTCAGGTCGCGTACCGAGTGGGCGATGACCGTCCCGCTCGAGGTGGCCGCCATGCAGCACGCCGCCGATGCCATCAAGTCCCAGCATGATTTCCGCGCCTTCGCCGCCGTGGGCGAGCCGAAGCCGCACTACGACTGCACCGTCAGCGACGCGACCTGGTCCGCGATCCCGGGGCGGCTCCGCTTCGTCGTCGCAGCCGACCGTTTCCTGCACCACATGGTCCGGATGCTCGTCGGCACGATGGTCGACATCGGCCGCGGTCGCCGGCCGGCGAGCGACATGGTGGAGCTCCTTTCCCGTCACGACAACAGCGAGACCTCCCCGCCGGCGCCGGCTGCGGGTCTCTCATTCGTCGCGGCGAAGTATCCGGCGAACTGTTTCCTCGACGAGTGCGCCACATGGTAGTCCGTCGCGTCGCGATCGTGCTTGCCGCGCTGGTCCTCTGCGCCTGCGGTCGCCACGGACGTGCCGACGCGCAGCAGAGTACTGCGCCGGCGCGGACGATTCCCAATCGTGCGATCGATGCGCAGCGTCGCACCGCGATTGTCGACGCCAGCGCACGCGTTGCACCGGCCGTCGTGTCGATTCACGTGATCCTGCCGACACCGCGCCCGACGATGTATGACATGTTCACCGGTCAGTCGGAAGGAACACCACAGGGGTTCGGCACCGGCTTCATCTTCCGCTCCGACGGGATCATCGTCACCAACCAGCATGTCGTCGCGAACGCACAGCAGATCACCGTGACACTCGAAGACGGCACCGACGTACCAGGACGCGTGCTGGGCGAAGACCCAGTCACCGACATCGCAGTGATCAAGATCGACAAGACGCACCTTCCCGTCGTAACGATCGGCAAGTCGAGCGATCTCATGATCGGCGAATGGGCGATCGCCCTCGGCAATCCCTACACGTACCTTCTCGGCAATCCCGAACCGACGGTCACCGCGGGGGTGATCAGCGCAACCGGCCGCAACATCCTTCCCACCGGGAATCTGCAGGGGATGTATGTCGACATGATCCAGACCGATGCCGCGATCAATCCCGGCAATTCCGGCGGCCCGCTGGTCAACGCCCTCGGCGAGGTGATCGGCGTCAATTCGTCGATCTTCTCCAACTCCGGCGAATCGGTCGGCCTCGGCTTCGCCATTCCGATCGAACGCGTGGCGCGCGTCGCCAACGAAATCATTGCGACGAGTTCGGTCCGCCGCGCCTGGGCAGGGCTGCAGGTCGCCGGGGCGCAGAACATTCTCGACTGGAAGCAGACCGGCGGCGTCACGGTGCAATCGGTGGCCCCGGATGGCCCGGCGGCGAAGGCGGGGATCAAGGTCGGTGACATCCTGATCAAGGCGAACGGCCGGACGCTGCGCACCTTCCTCGACTGGGAAGCGGTGAAGATTGATCTCAAGGTCGGCGACCCGATCGATGCCACCGTCAAGTCCGGGAATTCGACCGTCAACCATCGCATCACCACTGGCGACCTGCCGACGATCACCGCCACGCGCGTCCGGGTGCTCCAGGGACTCGATCTCGTCACGGTCACGGCGGCCATCCGCGAAGAACGGCGCATCACCACCAACACCGCAGGCGCGCTGATTCTCAAGATCGAAGCCGATATCGCACAACGGACCGGCCTGCAGGAAGGCGACATCATCTACGGGATCAACCAGGAGCCGATGCAATCGGCCGACGACGTCACGCGCACGCTGTCAGCGGTGCGACCGGGACAGGTCTTCATCCTCTGGATCGAGCGCGGCGGCACCCGCGGCCAGATCTCCCTGCGCATGCCGTCGTGACCGATTCGCGCTGGCAGTCACCGCTCGGTACGCGGTACGCATCGCCCGCGATGCAGCGGCTGTGGGGCGAACCACACCGGATCGGGCAATGGCGGCGCGTCTGGCTCGCGCTCGCCGAAGCCGAGGCCGAACTGGGCATCGCCATTCCGGCACCCGCGCTCGCGGAGATGCGAGCCCATCTCGACGACGCCGATCTCGTCGCCGCCGCCGCCTTCGAAAAGCGCTTCCGCCACGACGTGATGGCACACGTGCATGCGTTCGGAGAACAGGCGCCGGCCGCGCGCCCATTCCTGCACCTCGGCGCCACCAGCGCATTCGTGACCGACAACGCCGACATCCTGATCATGCGGGATGCGCTCACCCTCGTCCTCGGGCGGCTCGTCGAAGTCATCACCGTGCTGCGTCAGTTCGCGCTCGATCATGCGTCACTTCCCTGCCTCGCGTACACGCACTTCCAGCCGGCACAGCTCACCACGGTCGGCAAACGTGCCACGCTCTGGCTCCAGGAGTTCGCGCTCGACGCCGAGGCGATTGCGCATCGACTCGACACGTTGCCGATCCGCGGCTGCAAGGGGACCACCGGTACGCAGGCGTCGTTCCTCGAATTGTTCAACGGCGATCACGCCAAGGTCCGGTCCCTCGAAGCGCGAATCACTGACAAGCTCGGCTTCACGCAAGTCTTCCCTGTCACCGGGCAGACGTACCCTCGGAAGCTCGATGCGCAGATCCTCGACCTGCTGAGCGGCGTGGCACAATCGGCGTCGAAGTTCGGCGCCGACCTCCGGCTGCTGCAGCACGAAGGTGAGCTTCTCGAACCGTTCGAGGCCGAGCAGATCGGCTCGAGCGCGATGGCATACAAGCGGAATCCGATGCGCGCCGAGCGGATGGGCGGACTCGCGCGCCATGTGATCTCGCTGCAGGCGAGCGGCGCGAATACCGCAGCCTCCCAGTGGCTCGAGCGCACCCTCGATGACTCGGCCAATCGCCGGCTCACCCTTCCCGAAGCATTTCTCGCCACCGACGCGATCCTCCTGTTGGCGACCAACATCAGCCGCGGCCTCGACGTGCGGCCGGGGATGATCGATCGGCATGTCCGGGAACAGATGCCGTTCATGGTTACCGAGCGCTGGCTGATGCTCGGCGTGCAGGGCGGCGGCGACCGGCAGGTGCTGCATGAGGTGATCCGGCGGCACTCGCACGCGGCCGCTGCCGCAGTCGCGGCGGGCCAGCCGAACGATCTCCTCGACCGTCTCGCGCGCGACGGTGCCTTCGATGCGGTGCGCCAGTCGCACCTCGAAGCGGAACTCAATCCTGTGCGCTACGTGGGGCGCGCACCGCAACAGGTCGGCGAATTCCTCGCCGAGTACCTCGATCCGCTCATCGAACGACTCGCCGTGCGCGCACCCGCGCCGGCGCACGCGGAGCTCGCGGTATGAGCGCGCCGATGGTCGCCTCCGCGCTCCCGCTGCCGCTCTGGCGGCGCGGCAAGGTGCGCGAGGTGTATGAAGTCGGTGCCGACCGGCTGCTGATTGTCGCCAGCGATCGCGTCAGTGCGTTCGACGTCGTGATGGCGGAAGCGGTGCCACACAAGGGACAGGTCCTTACGCAACTGTCGGCGTTCTGGTTCAACCAGCTCGCGACGGTCACGCCATCGCATTTCATTTCGGCGTCGACCGACGCGATCATCGACGCCATCCCCGCACTCGATGGCAGCCGCGATCAGATCGCCGGACGCGCGATGCTGGTGAAGCGCACCGACCCGGTGGCATTCGAGTGCGTCGTTCGCGGCTACCTCGCCGGATCTGCATGGGGCGAATACCGGCACTCGGGAACGCTCGCGGGTGAGCAGCTGCCACAGGGACTCGTCGAATCGTCCAAGATGCCGGCGCCGATCTTTTCTCCTGCCACCAAGGCCGAAACCGGTCACGACGAGAACGTCACCTTCGATCGCGTCTCCCGCGAGCTCGGCACAACCCTCGCCGATCGCCTTCGCAGCACGTCGATCGCGATCTATCAGGCGGGGAGCCGCATCGCAGCCGAACGCGGCATCATCATCGCCGATACGAAGTTCGAGTTCGGACTTGACGACACCAGCACCCCGATCGTCATCGATGAGATGCTCACCCCCGACTCGTCGCGCTTCTGGCCGGCGGACGCCTACCAACCGGGGCGGACCCAGCCAAGTTTCGACAAGCAGCCGTTGCGCGACTGGCTCGCCGCGGAGCGAACCGCCGGTCGATGGAACGGCAACGCACCGCCGCCGCGACTGCCCGACGAAGTGGTCGCCGCGACCAGCAGCCGATATCGTGACGCCTATCTTCGCCTCACTGGCCACCCGCTCCCGGAGTTTGCCTGATGCGCGTTGCACGTGAGGGGTGGCTCTTCATCGCGATCGCCTGGACGATCGTCGTCGTCCTCCTCGTCGCTGGCTGGTGGCCGGTCGCGCTCGTGATGGCGATCGTGGCGTGCTGGGTCGTGGCATTCTTCCGCGATCCGGTTCGCAACGGCCCGCGTGGCGACACACTGGTCATCTCCCCGGCCGATGGCGTCGTCGTCAGCGTTGTCCGGATCGACGAGCCCGATGTGGTCGGCGGCACCACCCACCGCGTGGCGATCTTCATGAACGTGTTCAACGTGCATGTGAACCGGTATCCGGCCACCGGAACCGTCGTCTTCCGCAAGTACCAGCCCGGCGTCTTCGGTCATGCGGGGCGCGACAAGGCGAGCCTCGAGAACGAGCACAGCGATGTCGGCCTCAGCACCGCGCACGGCAAGCTGCTGGTCCGGCAGATCGCCGGGAGCATTGCCCGCCGGATCGTCACCGATCACGCGGTCGGCACCGCCGTTCACCAGGGAGATCGCATGGGACTGATTCGCTTCGGGTCACGCGTCGACATCTTCCTGCCGATCGGTGCGGCGATCCGCGTCAAGGAAGGCGACCGCACTCAAGCCGGCGTCACGGTGATCGCCGAATGGACGTGAGTCCGATCAACGCCCCGCGCCGCACGGTGATGCGCCGTGTCGTGGTGGTGATGCCGAGCGCCTTCACGCTCGGCAATCTCTTCTTCGGCATCTGGGCGATCGTCGCGGCGTACAACGGCGGCTACCTCTGGGCGGGCTGGTTCATCATCTTCGCCGGTGTCCTCGATGGCCTCGACGGCCGCGTCGCGCGGGCGTCGAACACTGGCACGCGTTTCGGCGCCGAGCTCGACTCGCTCGTCGACGTGATCTCGTTCGGCGTCGCTCCGGCGCTGCTCATCTACTTCGAAGAACTCGCCACGGTGCGCGGCTTCGCGTGGGTGCTCTGCTTCCTCTACGTCATGGCCGCGGCGATCCGTCTGGCGCGCTTTAACGTCGTCGCCGGGCTCGGCGGACGGCCGTCGGCGTGGTTCACCGGCCTCCCGTCGCCCGCGGCGGGTGCCACCCTGGCCGTCTGGTGGGCGTTTTCGCAGACGTCGTGGTATCGCGTCACGCTGGCGCAGTACAACGGCCAGCACATCGTGACGGTGGGATTGATGGTTCTCGTCGCGATGCTGATGGTCAGCAACGTGAAGTACCCGCGATTTCCGTCGGCCGGGATCCGGAATCCATCGCAGATCACCGGCCTCGTGATCTACCTCGTGATGCTCGCCGGCGGATTGATCGTACCGCGTTACTTCCTCTTTCCGCTCGGGATCACCTATATCGCCTTCGGCCTGCTCCGCGCCGTCGTGCACAATCTCGCCGATCGCAACGACAACCATTCCGGCGGCGGACAGGTGTCGGTCCTCGCCAATCGCCGGCGCCAGGGCGGTCGCAATCTCGAGGACCTCGAATGACGTTCCGCGTTCATGTGCGCATCGTCCCGCGTAGCGGGTTGCTCGACCCGCAGGGACAAGCGATCGAGCACGCCCTTGCCGCACTCGGCTTTGCCGGCGTCGCCGACGTGCGCGTCGGCAAGGCGATCGAACTCGGGATCGACGCACCGACGGCGGAAGCGGCGCGCGACGAAGCGCGTGCGATGTGCGCGCGGCTCCTCGCCAATCCTGTGACCGAAGACTTCGTGATCGAGGCCGACGCGACATGAGCACCGTCGCTGTTGTCTCCTTTCCCGGCAGCAATTGCGAAACCGAAACGCTCGCTGCGATCGAGCGCGCCGGCGGCAATGCCGTGCTTCTCGACTACCGCGCCAAGTCTCTCGGCGATGCCGGTGCCGTGATTCTCCCCGGCGGATTCTCCTACGGCGATTATCTCCGGTCCGGAGCGATCGCGCGGTTCGCGCCGGTGATGGACGCGGTGCGGAAGCTCGCGGAAGACGGCGGCGTCGTGATCGGCATCTGCAACGGCTTCCAGGTGCTCTGCGAAGCGCACCTTCTTCCCGGTGCGCTGCAGCGCAATGCCCAGCAGCGGTTCGCCGGCCGTCCCGTCGATGTCCGGATCGAACGGACCGACACCGTGTGCACCGGCGAGTACCGCGACGGCGAAGTGATTCGCATTCCGATCGGTCACGGCGAAGGGCGGTACGTCGCCGACGCGGCGACGCTCGCCGCGCTCGAACGCGACAATCGCATCGTCATGCGATATGTGCCGGTCGACGGAACCGATGCGCCATCCAACCCGAACGGCGCCACCGACGGCATCGCCGGGATCTGCGATCCGACGGGCCGCATCGTCGGCTTCATGCCGCATCCGGAGCGCCAGGCCGATCCCGCCCTCGGCTCCGATCTCGGCCAGCGGGTCTTCTCCTCGCTCGTCGCCTCGCTCGCTGTGGGCGCGCCCGCGTGACGGCGATCGCACCCGCCGAAGCGTTTCCCGGCGAGCGGCCGGTCACTGCGGCCGTCGTCCGCGAGCACAAGCTGACCGATGCCGAGTATCAAGCAATTCTCGACCTCCTTGGTCGCACGCCGACACTGACCGAACTCGGAATCTTCTCCGCGCTCTGGTCGGAGCACTGCTCGTACAAGCACACCAAGCCGATCCTGCGGACGTTTCCCACCGAAGGGCCGCAGGTGGTGCAAGGACCCGGCGAAAACGCCGGGGTGCTCCGGTTGCGCGATGGCTGGGCAGTCGCCTTCAAGATCGAGTCTCACAATCACCCGAGCGCGATCGAGCCGTTCCAGGGCGCCGCCACCGGCGTCGGCGGAATCCTCCGCGATGTATTCACGATGGGTGCACGCCCCGTTGCCGTGCTGAATTCGCTCCGTCTCGGCCCGCTCGACGACGCCCGCAACCGCTATCTCTTCGCCGGCATCGTCAAGGGCGTTGGCGACTACGGCAATTGCGTCGGCATCCCGACGCTCGGCGGCGAAGTTGTCTTCTCCGCGTGCTATACCGGCAATCCGCTGGTCAACGCGATGGCCGTGGGCCTCCTTCGCGAATCGGATTTGATCACCGCACGAGCGCACGGCGTTGGCAATCTCCTGATCGCCGTCGGCGCGCGGACCGGTCGCGACGGCATCCACGGCGCATCGTTCGCTTCGGAAGACCTCAGTGCCGAGAGTGAGAAGCGTCGCCCGCAGGTCCAGGTCGGCGATCCGTTCACGGAGAAACTCCTTCTCGAGGCGTCACTCGAGCTGATCACCAGCGGCACCATCGTCGCGATCCAGGATATGGGTGCGGCGGGGCTCACTTCGTCATCGGCGGAGATGGCCGCTCGTGGTGGCGTCGGCGTCGAGCTCGATACGTCGCGAGTCCCGGTCCGCGAAGCCGGGATGACGCCGTATGAGATCATGCTGTCGGAATCGCAGGAACGGATGCTCGTCGTCGCCGAGCCGGCGCAGGTCGACGAGATCGTCCAGATCTGCCGCAAGTGGGATCTGGAAGCCGCGGTGATCGGATCGGTGACCGACGACGGGATCTACCGCATCGTGCACGAAGGTCGCGTCGTCGCCGCGATTCCGGGCAAGGAACTGGTCGACGGCTGCCCGATGTATGCGCCACCCGCGGCGGAATCTGCCGAGGCGATCAACCGGCGCACAATTACTCCAGCGGCCGCCGATCCACCGGTCGATGAGGCTCTGAAGCGGCTTCTCGACGCGCCGACCATTGCCAGCAAGCGATGGGTGTTCGAACAATACGACTCCACTGTGCGCGGTAGCACCGTCGTCGTTCCCGGTGGTGATGCCGGCGTCCTCAAGGTCGCGGGCACCGACTTTGCGCTGGCGATGACCGTCGATTGCAACGCGCGCTACGTCCTCCTCGATCCCTACCAGGGCGGCCTCGCCGCAGTCGCTGAAGCAGCGCGCAACATCGCCTGCACCGGCGCGCGCCCGCTCGGGATCACGGATTGTCTCAACTTCGGCAACCCCGAGAAACCTGCGATCTTCTTTCAGTTTGCCGAAGCGTGCCGCGGGATCTCCGACGCCTGCCGCGCGTTCAATACGCCGGTCACCGGCGGTAACGTCTCGCTCTACAACCAGAATCCCAACGGCGCCATCGATCCGACGCCAACAGTCGGGATGATCGGCCTTCTTGACGACGTCACCACTGCCGTTCCCGCCCATTTCCAGCGCAGCGGCGACGTGATCCTTCTTCTCGGCACCACGCGCGGTCATCTCGGCGGAAGCGCCTACTGGGCGGAAGTGCTCGACACCGTCGGTGGTGCGCCGCCACCGGTCGACCTCACCGCCGAGCGTGCCCTCCAGGACTTCCTTGTCACCACTGCACGCGAACGGCTGATTCACTCGGCGCACGATCTCTCTGACGGCGGCCTCGCCGTCGCGCTCGCCGAGTGCTGCATCGGCGGCCCGTGGGCGACGTCGAGCTTTGGGGCCGAGGCCGATCTCGCCGGGCACGCCAACGACGTCGGCGATACGGCATGGTTTTTTGGCGAGGATGGCGGCCGGGTGCTGATTTCGTGCGATCCGGCCAACGTTGCGCGGTTGCAGAAGCTCGCCCACCATCACGGCCTTCCCTGCCACTACCTCGGCCAGGTCGGCGCTGCCGGAGGCGATCTGGACGTCCATCGCGGGAACCAGCGGTGGCGCTGGTCCGTTGGCGAGTTGCGCACCATCTACATGAACGCCATTCCGCGCCGGATGTCGCCGGCACGGACGGCAGGGGGCAACTGAGCCGTGTGCGGCGTCGTTGGTGTTTCCGGGATTCCTGATGCGGCGCGGATCGCCTACCTCGGCCTCTACGCCCTGCAGCACCGCGGCCAGGAGAGCGCCGGGATCGTGGCGATCGACGCCGCCGGCAAGGCTCGCGTCCACCGCGCCATGGGGCTGGTGGCCGACGTCTTCACCAACACCGCCCTAGAAGGGCTTCCCGGCGATACGGCGGTGGGCCATACCCGCTACTCGACGGCCGGCAGCAGCATCCTCGCCAACGCCCAGCCGTACCTCGTCAACTATCACGCCGGGCCGCTGTCGGTGGCCCACAATGGCTCGCTCACCAATTCGACCGAACTCAAGGACGAACTGGTCCGGCAGGGCTCGCTCTTCGCCACTACCGTGGATACCGAGGTCATCGTCCACCTGATCGCCCGGTCGAGTGCCGCGACGGTCGAGGGCCAGATCCGTGACGCATTGGAGAAGATCGACGGCGCCTATTCGCTGGTGATGAGCGTCGGCCGCACCATCTACGCGGCAGTCGATTCGCGCGGCTTCCGGCCGATGGTCGTCGGCCGGCTCGGCGGCGGATTGATCGTGGCGTCGGAGACCTGCGCCCTCGACCTGATCGGTGCCACCTTCGTCCGGGAGCTCCAACCCGGTGAATTCGTCAAGATCGACGATGGCGAGATGATCGACCTCCCCCGCCTCTCGCCGCGGCGGACTTCACGCTGCATCTTCGAGCTGGTCTACTTCTCGCGCCCCGACTCCACCGTCTTCGGCGAATCGGTCAATGCCGTCCGCCGGGAACTCGGCCGCCAGATCGCCCGGCACCACGCCGCCCCGGGTGCCGACGTGGTGTTTTCCGTCCCCGATTCGTCCAACGCGATGGCGCTGGGATATAGCGAGGTCTCCGGCGTCAAGCTCGAACATGGATTGATCCGGAATCACTATGTCGGACGGACCTTCATCAATCCGGTGCAGGCACTGCGTGTCGAAAAGGTCAGGATCAAGTTCAATCCGGTGCGCGACGTCATCGAAGGGCGGTCGGTCGTGGTGATTGACGACTCGTTGGTGCGCGGCACAACCAGCAAGGGACTGGTGGGGATGATTCGTGACGCCGGTGCGCGTGAAGTGCATCTCCGCCTCGCTTCGCCGCCGATCACCGGGCCGTGCCACTACGGGATCGCGACGCCGACCAGGGAAGAACTCATCGCGTCGAGCCATTCGGTCGAGGAGATCCGTGACTACCTCGGCGTCGATTCGCTCGACTATCTCACGCTTGACGAGATGGTCGACGCCACCGACGGCAGCACGCCATGGTGCCACGCCTGCTTCTCCGGTGACTACCCCACGCCGGGCCAGCTCACACTCGGTCAGCTCCACCACGCACCGCAACTGGTCGCCCTCACACGATGAGCGACGCGTTCGTCCCCCAGCCGCTGGTCTATTTCTTTGGCCAAGGGCGGGCCGACGGCACGTCCGCGATGAAGGACATTCTCGGCGGCAAGGGCGCCGGACTCGCCGAGATGACCAACCTCGGGATCGCGGTACCGCCCGGCTTTACCATCTCGGCGCAGGTCTGCCCGACCTATCTCGAAACCCGTTCCTTCCCGCCGCGCCTCAAGGTGCAGGTCGAACGTGCCCTCGAGCGCCTCGAGGCCGCGACATCGAAGGAATTTGGCGGGATGACGTCTCCACTCCTCGTGTCGGTGCGCAGCGGCGCCGCCGTGTCGATGCCGGGAATGATGGAGACGATCCTCAACCTCGGCCTCAACGACAAGACCGTCGAAGCGCTGGCGTCGCTCAACGGCAACCCGGCGTTCGCGTGGGATTGCTACCGACGCTTCCTGCAGATGTACAGCAACGTCGTCTTCGATCTTCCCAAGGCGCCGTTCGACGCGATCCTCGAAGAGGCGCGGCACGCGCACGGCGTCACCCGCGACATCGATCTTCCGGTGCCGACGCTCCGGTCGGTGATCGCCCGCTTCAAGACGCACGTCACTGACCAGATCAATCGCCCCTTCCCCGACGATCCGATGGAGCAGTTGTGGGGGGCGATCGCGGCGGTCTTCGAGAGCTGGAACACGCGGCGCGCCATCGACTATCGCCGCCTCCACGACATCCCCGACGATCTCGGCACCGCCGTGAGCATCGTCACAATGGTCTACGGCAATCTCGGCGACACCTCGGGAACCGGCGTCGCGTTCTCGCGCAACCCGTCAACCGGTGAACGGCTGATCTTCGGCGAGTTCCTCTCGCACGCGCAGGGCGAGGATGTTGTCTCGGGGGCGCGCACGCCGGAGCCGCTCACCTCGCTCCGTGACAAGCTCCCCGCGGTGTATCAGGAGCTCGAGCGGATGGCCCGCACCCTCGAACGCCATTTCCGTGATGTGCAGGACATGGAGTTCACCATCGAGGACGGCCATCTCTACATGCTGCAGACGCGGCGGGCGCAACGGACCGGCCAGGCGGCGTTCCGCATCGCGTGCGACATGGTCGACGAGGAGGCGATCACTGAAGACGAAGCGGTGGCCCGCATCCCGCCCCAGGCGCTCGAGCAGCTCCTCCATCCGACGATCGATCCGAGCGCCGCGCTGGAGCGACTGACCACCGGCCTCCCCGCATCGCCAGGTGCGGCGTCGGGTGTCGTGGTCTTCGACGCCAACGCCGCCGAAGCAGCCGCCAAGCGCGGCGAAGCGGTGATTCTTGTTCGCCGTGAGACCTCGCCGGAAGATTTCCACGGCATGGTCGCGTCCCGTGCGATCCTCACCGCCCGCGGTGGGATGACCTCGCACGCCGCGGTCGTGGCGCGCGGCATGGGGAAGCCGTGCGTTGCCGGCGCCCATGAGCTCGATGTCGACGAGGCCGCCGGCGTCATCCGCGTTGGAGAGAGGGAGATCAAGGGCGGCGAGTGGATCACCCTCGACGGATCAACCGGTGCGGTGCTCTGCGGCCGGGCGAAGCTTCTCGCGCCGGAGATGACCGAGTCGTACAAGCGGTTGATGGCGTGGGCCGACAAGATCCGCCCGATGAAGGTGCGCGTCAACGCCGATACGCCCGCCGACGCGCATCGCGGCCGCGACTATGGCGCCGAGGGGATCGGCCTCTGCCGCACCGAGCATATGTTCTTCGAGGGCGATCGCTTGCTTGCGATGCGCGAGATGATCCTCGCCGAGACCGCCGAGCAGCGGAAATGCGCGCTGGCGCGACTCCTTCCGATGCAGCGCGGTGATTTCGAATCGATCTTCCGCGCCATGGAGGGATTCCCGGTCACGATCCGCCTCCTCGATCCGCCGCTGCACGAGTTCCTCCCCAAGGACGAGGAGGAGATGCAGCGGCTCGCCGACGAGCTCGATCAGCCGATCGAGCGGATTCGTCACGTGGTCGCGTCGATGCACGAACAGAATCCGATGCTCGGCCTCCGCGGTTGCCGCCTCGGCATCACCTACCCCGAGATCACCGCGATGCAGGCCCGCGCGATCTTCGAGGCGGCGTGCACCGTGGCGGCGCGCAAGGGACGCGTCATGCCGGAAGTGATGATCCCGCTCGTTGCTACGACCGTCGAGTTCCGCCGGCAGGCACTGCTGGTGCGGCAGACCGCCGAGGCGGTTTTCCAGGAGCGGCAGCTCACCGTGCCGTACCTCATCGGCACGATGATCGAACTCCCGCGCGCCGCCCTCACCGCCGACGAGATCGCCCGCGAGGCGCAGTTCTTTTCGTTCGGGACCAACGACCTTACCCAGACCACCTGGGGGCTTTCCCGTGACGACGCGGGGCGCTTCCTGCCACATTACATCGAGAGCGGCATCGTCGAGGCCGACCCCTTCCAGGTTCTCGACCAGGTGGGCGTCGGCAAGCTCATCCGCATGGCGTCGGAATTGGGCCGCGCCACGCGCGCCGATCTCAAGCTCGGGATCTGCGGTGAGCACGGCGGTGACCCGAGCTCGATCGCCTTCTGCGAGACCCTCAAGATGAACTACGTCTCCTGCTCGCCGTTCCGGGTGCCGATCGCACGATTGTCCGCGGCGCAGGCTGCGCTCGCGGCGCGCGGCACCGTCGACCGAACCAAGGCCACCGTATGACGGCACCGCTCGTCGGAGTGGTGATGGGCAGCGATTCGGACTGGAAGGTGATGCAGCACGCGGCGGCACGGTTGCTTGAGTTCGGCGTTCCCTACGAGACGCAGGTCGTCTCGGCGCACCGGACCCCCGACCTCCTCTTCTCGTACGCTGCAGAGGCAGAATCGCGCGGCCTGCGCTGCATCATCGCCGGCGCAGGTGGCGCGGCGCACCTCCCCGGAATGCTCGCCGCCAAGACGACCGTTCCGGTCCTCGGCGTGCCGATCCCCAGCAAGCATCTCAAGGGACTCGACTCGCTCCTCTCCATCGTGCAGATGCCGAACGGCGTCCCGGTGGCGACCTTCGCGATCGGCGAGGCCGGCGCTCACAACGCGGCGCTCTTCGCCGTCGGCGTCCTCGCAGCCGGCGATCCGGCACTTGCCCAGCGGCTCCACTCCTTCCGCGAAGGCCTCGACGCAAAGGTTCGCGCCCTGTCGCTCCCCGACATTTCGTGATCCGCCCCGGCGCGACGCTCGGCGTGCTCGGCGGCGGGCAACTCGGCCGGATGTTCACCGCCGAGGCGCAACGGATGGGATTCAAGGTGATGACCCTCGATCCCGATCCCGACGCTCCCGCAGGCCAGATCGCCGACTTCCACCTCTGTCGCAAATGGACCGACGGCGATGCGCTCGACGAACTGGCACGCACCTGTGCCGCGATCACCACCGAATTCGAGAACGTTCCCGCTGATGTATTGCGCGCACTCTCGGCGCATCGGCCAGTGCACCCGAGTGGCGATGCAGTCGCGGTGACGCAGGACCGGATCCGCGAGAAGTCGTTTCTCAATCGCCATGGAATTGCTACGGTCGCATGGGCCGAGATCAACGGACCGGATGACTTTGACCGCGCGTGGAATGCGATTGGCAGCGGCGTCGGAGTCCTCAAGACCTGCCAGCTGGGCTACGACGGCAAGGGCCAGGTCGTCGTCACGTCGCGCGAACCACTCGCCGACGCGCACAAGGCTGTCGGCAACGGCGCGAGCATCCTTGAACAGCGTGTCGCGCTCGAGCGCGAAGTGTCGATCATGGTTGCACGCGGTACCGATGGCGCGATCGCGAGCTGGCCCCTCGCCGAGAATGTGCATCGCAACGGGATACTCCATTCGAGCGTGGTGCGGGCCCGCGTACCGGATGCGCTCGCCGAATCGGCGCGGGCGATCGCCGCCAAGGTCGTGACGGCGCTCGAGTATGTGGGAGTGATGGGTGTCGAGTTCTTCGTGGTCGATGGCCGGCTATTGGTCAACGAACTCGCGCCGCGCCCGCACAACAGCGGACACTGGACCCTCGACGCGTCGGTGACGTCACAGTTCGAGCAGCAGGCGCGTGCCCTCGCCGGCCTCCCCCTCGGCGACACGTCGGCGATTTCGCCGGTCGCAATGATCAACATCCTCGGCGATCTCTGGAGCAACGGCGAACCGCCGTGGGACAAAGCGCTCGCGATGCCGGGAGTGCGGCTCCATCTCTACGGCAAGAAAGCACCGCGCCCAGGACGCAAGATGGGGCACCTCACCGTGATCGCGAATACTCCCGATGACGCGTTGGCTATCGGGCTTGCGGCGTGGCGCGCCCTGGGTGGCGCGGCGTAGCAGATCGTCTGACTCTGACGGTACATTCCGCCATGCCCCGCGGAACCTCGATCCACATGCTTGCACTGATCTCGTTCGCCGCTGCTGCCGCGGCCGCCGCCCAGGGCGACACTCCCCGCGAACTTGTCACCGCCATCGTGGTAGGCCGCACCGAGACAGCGCAACTCTCCCTCAGCTGGGATGGAGCGCTCGCCGATGGCGGGCCACTTCTCGGCCACTCTATCCCGCTCGACACTCTGTGGGGGATCGGTTCGACCGCGCCACCGGTCCTGACCACCACGCTGCCGCTGCGACTCGGAGCGCTTCAGATCCCGGCCGGTTCGTTCAATCTCTGGGCCAGGATCACCGCGGATTCGGCGACGCTGGTCGTGACGAGCGGTGGAGGCGACAACGCTCGGACGTTCAACCCGGGACTCGTGATCGGTACCGCGCCACTCACCGCCGATTCATCAAGCGCGCCGGTCCTGCGGCTCACGATGCTGGTCAGGATCCAGCGCGTCGGACCCGACACCAACGGCGTCGAATCCGATCGGAGCGGGCGTCATGCGACGATCATTCTGCACCCCGGAACGGTCGCGACGCTGATCATCGCGTGGGGCGATTCAGGTGGTCGGTGCCGCTGTCGGCGTTGTAGCCTCGGTGAGGATGAACGCGTAGTCGGTCGCAATCTCCCGCAGCCGGTCGTATCGCCCCGATGCTCCGCCGTGCCCCGCGCCCATGTTGGTCAGCAGGAGCAGCGGCGTCGATCCCTCCTTGAACTCCCGCAGCTTTGCCACGTACTTCGCCGGCTCCCAGTACATCACTTGCGAATCGTTGAGCGACGTCCGCACCAGGATCGCCGGATACCGCGCCTTGCGCAGGTTGAGATACGGATCGTACGCGCGCATCCAGCCGAACTGCTCGGCGATCGCCGGATTGCCCCACTCCTCATACTCGCCGACGGTGAGCGGCAGCGACGGATCCGACATCGTGTTGATCACGTCGACGAACGGCACCTGGCTCACCACGGCGCGGAAGAGGTCGGGACGAAGATTCGTCACCGCCCCCATCAGGAGCCCGCCGGCACTCCCCCCTTCGATCACCAATGCATCGCGCGCGACGATGCCACGCTCGATCAACGACTCCGCCGCCTCGATGAAGTCGGTGAAGGTGTTCATCTTCTCTTCCATCCGGCCGGCATCGTGCCACTTCTTCCCCAGTTCGCCGCCGCCGCGGATGTGGGCGATCGCGACCACCATCCCGCGATCGAGCAGCGAGAGCCGATTCGACGAAAACGCCACTGGATAGGAGTACCCGTACGATCCGTAGCCGTGTAGCAGGCACGGCGCGAGATGGCCGGTGTCGCGGCGGCGCACGATCGACACCGGAATCGACGTACCGTCGGCAGCGGTGGCGTGGATCCGCTCGGAGACGTATGCGGAGGAATCGTATCCGCCGACCACTTCCTGCTGCTTGAGGAGGGTCCGGTCGTCACTGTCGAGATCGCAGTCGAAGACCGACGACGGCGTGACGAGCGACTGATAGCCGATGCGGATCCGGTCGACGTCCCACTCGGGATTGGAGTGGAGGTATGCCTCGTATGCCGGTTCCGGAAACGTCATCCGGCGCCATCCTGGCGCATCGACCCTCGCCACCGCGATCTGCGGAACGCCGTCCTCCCGTTCACTCACCACGAGGTGCCGCGCAAAGCAGTCGTGTCCTTCGATCATCACCGTGTCGCGGTGCGCAAGGATTTCGCGGAACCGTTCCCGTCGCACATCGCCAACGGGTGCCGTCACCAGCCGGAAGTTGCGGCCGGTGTCGTTGATCCGGATAACAAACACATCGCGGTACGGCTCCGGATTCGACGGCCAGATGAAATGATCGATGTCGTATTCGATCTCCGCCTCGCGCGGGAGCAACGTTTGCCACGAAGCCGCGCCGCCGGCCGCCGGCAACACGCGTGTCTCGCTGGTGGTGTGGCTGCCGCAATGCAGGACGAGCCACGCGCGGCTCCTCGTGCGCCCGACGTGAACGCCGAACGCCTCGTCATCCTCCTGGTAGATCAGCGTGTCAGCCGGCTCGCCAAAACGATGGCGCCAGAGCTGGTGTGACCGCTTGGTCACTTCGTCTTCAACGGTGTAGAAGAGTTCGCGGCCGTTGGTGGTCCACGCGATCGAGGTCACCCGTTCCCGGCGCAGGCCGAGGAGGTCGCCGGTTGCGAGGTCCTTGACCTCGAGGGTGTACTGCCGAAAGCCGGTCTCGTCGGTGGAATAGGCAAGGAATCGCGCATCATCGCTCACGACGTAATCGCCCAGCGCCATGAACGGCTTCCCGGCTGCGAGGAGATTCAGGTCCAGGACGATCTCTTCGGCGCCGCTGTCCATCGACTCACGCCGCCGGCACTGGATCCCGTACTGCTTCCCTTCCTCGGTCCGCGTGTAGTACCAGTAACCATCGCGGCGGACGGGGACCGAGAGGTCGGTCTCCTTGATCCGGCCGAGCATCTCGCGATAGAGGGTCTCCTGGAGCGAATCTGTCGGAGCGAGCACCTCGTTGGCGTACGCGTTCTCGGCTTCGAGGTAGGCAATCGTCGCCGGATCGTCCTTGTCGCGGAGCCAGGCGAAGTCGTCGGTGAAGGTCTCGCCGTGGCGAGTGGTGGATGCAGGATGGCGTGGAGCGCGGGGTGGAGTCGGCATGTCGAAATCTAGCAAGCGCTGGAATTGATTCGACTCGCGGAAGCCTCCCGACCCTTGCGTTTTCTAGTACCCGCCCCCGGATCCGCTCGAAGTATCTTGCTCCCGTCGGCGTTCACAGCGCCCCGTTGCTGCCGGGCACGGAGGTAAGATGTCGGACGATATGGGACTCCTCAGAATCGATGTAACGGTGGAGAATCAGTTGCGCCCGGGGGAGTCACGCCTGCTGCACGGCGTACTGGTCGACACCGGCGCGGAACTCAGCTGGGTCCCGAAAGGGATCCTGGAATCACTCGGCATCGAGCGCGTCAAGCAGATCGCTTTCCGCCAGGCCGATGGCTCGAGGCTCGAACGCTGGATCGGCTTCGGGATTCTCCGCGCCGCCGGCGCAGTGACGATCGACGAGATCGTCTTCGGCGAGCCGCGGGACCTCGTCCTCCTCGGCGCGCGGTCACTTGAGGGAATGAACCTCAAGGTCGACCTGGTCGAACGCCGACTCGTCGCCGGCGGCCCCATCATCGTCGCCGCAGCGGCGCCGAGTCCACCTCACTCGACCCGCGATTCAACACTTTCGGGTCGCGGTCGAACCCTTTCGGGTCCGAACCCGGCACATTCACTTCGCTATCCGAGAGAAGAGTTCACGTTCCAGCCCCATTCGATTCGCTATCCCACTCACGCGGGTCCGAGGCGAACTCGCTCAGCGCCGTGTCGCACTCACTCGGCTCCGTGTCGCACTCACTCAAGCCCGTGTCGGGCTCACTCAGCGTCCGTTGCCACTCATTTGGTCCCGACGCACGCTCACTCGGCTCCGTGGTCGACTCACTTGGCTCTGTGTCGCCCTCACTTTGTCATGAGTCGCGCTCGTTAGGTCCTGTTACGGGCTCATTCAGGTCGCTGTCGCACTCACTCGGGCTTGTTTCACCGATATTCAGTCCCCTCGCACGGCCATTCAGTCCTGCGCGACGCGAAGCGGTGGCCTTACCGCCTCATTCGGGTCGCTGTCACACCCATTCGGTCCTGCGCCGACAGAAGCGGTGCCGTGACAGACTCATTCAACCCGGTGTCAAGTTCACTCAGGCCCAAGTCAGACTCACTCAGGTCTGAGTCACACTCACTCGGGTCCGAGTCACACTCACTCAGGGCCCCGTCGCGCTGACTCACGACGTGGTCGCGTCTCTCCGGTCTCGCGTCCCCGCCGATCGCTCCCATCTCACCCTCGTTCACGGCTGCGCCACCGCCGGCGAGCCGCTTCCCGACCAATCCGATCGCCGCACCGATCAGTTAAGCACCAAGCGCCACCCCGTCAGGAGTGGCGCTCAGCTGTTCAGTGGAGGCGCAGGGAATCGAACCCTGGTCCGAATCAGCGTCCGAGACCGCATCTACGTGCGTAGGCTTCGCTTCAAGCTGAGCATCGGACCGGGGCGAAGCCACCCTTTCCGACACCTACCTCCGTCAGAGCTCAGGTTCTGGAGTGGAGGACTCCAGCGCCCTATCCCGGATTGTCGATCCCGTAACGCCGTCCCGGAAAGGCCTCGTTACAGGAGGAGCGTGAAGCGAGCGTTAGCTCAGCTTACGCAGCCATCGCCAGATCAGTGTTGGCAATTGTGTTTTTCCGACAGGATTTACCAGGATATCGGACCTGGGCACGCGACGATGTCTTCTACCAACCCGTCGAAGCCGATCGCCCCCGTAGAGCCGAAACTACCCGCCCGGCCGGAAAGTTCCTAGTTTTCTCCCGTTCCTCCCCACATAACCCGGATTTCGAGCCCACGATGCGTTTTTCCGTCGCTCCGCTGGCGCTGGCCGCCACTATGGCGATTTCGCCCTCTCCGGCGGCCGCACAGTCCCTCCCGCTGCGGCAGTCACATCTCGACGCCTCTGCCCGCGACGCCAAATTCGACCTCCCCCTCGACTCGACCTCCGACGCCCGCTGGCTCGGCGGCGGTGCCGGCGCGCCCCGATGGGACGTGGAGGGCCAGTGGGCCTATTTCACCTACGACACCACCGTCCGGGTGACCAGCGCGGTGGCACCCGAAGCGCAGTGGTGGCGCGTCTCGCGCGACGGGAAGAAGGTCGAACCGGTCGCCCGGGATCTCGCGACGCGGATCCCCGCCAACCCCGCCCGCAGTCGCGACGGATCGCGCGCCACCTGGTTCGCGCGCGGAGAATTGCGGTACTGGGAGCGTGGAAAGGGTGATCGAACGCTGCAGGTCCGCAGCGACGCCGTCTCTCCCTCCTGGTCCCCCGACGAACGCGAGATCCGCTTCACCTCCAGCGGCGATCTCTATGCCATCGATCCCGCCACCGGCGAGCAGCGTCAGCTCACTCGCGCCTTCACCCGCACCGATCCGCCGAAGGATTCGAAGGCCAACGCCGAGCTGAAGCGCGAACAGCTCGACCTCTTCGACTTCGTCCGGCGCCACAAGGAGGAGAAGGACAGCGCCGACGCCCGCCGCCGCACCGACCCGGCACCGGAGCCGTTCGTGATTCCGCGCCGCAAGGACGAGACGGTTTCCGATCTCTCCCTCTCCCCCGACCTTCACTACTCGACGTACATCGCTGCACCGAAGGTCGACGAGATTCAGACCCTCTTCGCCGACTATGTCAACGATTCCGGCGTCGTCTACACGCGCACCTCGCGCGCCAAGGTCGGCGCGCCGATCGCCAACTCGCGCGCCTGGATCGTCCGCAACGACTCGTTCGCGATCGCCGATTCGGTCAAGCCGGTTGTGGTCGACACTGCCGGCTTCGGCAAGGCGGTCCACGCCAATGCGATCTCATGGAACCGCCAGGGGACGCATCTCGTCGCGGAATTCGCGTCGAACGACTACAAGGATCGCTGGGTCGTTCTCGTCGATCCTGCCACGGGAAAGCAGCTCCGCACGCTGCATCACGAACACGACGACGACTGGATCCTGGAAACACCCGGCGTCACGTGGATGAACGACGGCGAGCATATCGCCCTCACGTCGGAGAGCAGCGGCTGGATTCATCTCTACCTCGTCGGCATCGACGGTTCGCACAAGGCGTTGACCGATGGCGACTGGGAAGTCCGCGACGCGCAGCTCTCGCGCGACGGGACGACCTGGTGGCTCACCACGTCGATGGCCCACCCCGACGAGACGCATCTCTACACCATGCCCGCCATGGGCGGCCCGATGACCCGCATCGACTCGCTCGGTGAGGGAGAGGTCACTGCGACGCGCGCACCGGACGATCGCGGGATGATCCTCCGCTGGGGGAATCCGCGAGAGCTCACCGATCTCTATCTCGTGTCGTCGATCGGCGCCAAGCCGGTGCGCGTCACGAAGAGCGGCTCCGACGCCTTCTACAGGATCGCATGGCCGGCGAGCGACTTCGTCTCCTTCGACGACGATCAGGGGAAGCCAGTCTTCGCGCGCGTCTACCGCCCTGCCAAGCAGGCGGCGACCCGTCCAGCAGTTCTCGAAATTCACGGCGCCGGTTACGCCCAGGCGGTGCACAAGACGTTCGCCGGCTCCAGCGCACACGGCGGCGCGCTCTACGCCAAGTATCTCACCGACCTCGGCATCACCTACATGGTGATCGACTACCGCGGCAGTTCAGGGTACGGCCGAGACTCGCGCGTCTCGATCTACCGCGACATGGGAGATCACGATGTCGGCTCGGCGCTGGCCGCTATCCCCTTCCTTCGCGACAAGTACCATGTCAACCCCGGGCATGTGGGCCTCTTCGGCTGTTCGTACGGCGGCTTCTACACGCTGATGGCGCTCTTCCGTCACCCGGGAGTCTTCAAGGGCGGCGTGGCGCAGTGCGCCGTCACCGACTGGGCGCACTACAACCACTGGTATACCGCGCGCATCCTCAACGGCTCGCCGGCAGAGGACACCGCCGCGTATCGCACGTCGTCGCCGATTCATTACGCCGCTGGCCTCAAGGATTCGCTGATCCTGATGCACGGCCTTGTCGACAACAATGTCGAGTATCAGGACGCAGTGCGTCTGGTGCAGCGGCTGATGGAACTCGGCAAGAGCTTCAACTTCGTGACGTACCCGATCGAGGCGCACGGGTGGGTGAACGGGATGTCCAAGAAGGATTCGCAGCGGCGGATGACGGCGCTCTGGCGGGAGATCCTGCTCAAGTAACCTCGTCCCGAGCGGAGCGGCCGAAGGTCGCGCAGTCGAGGGACCGGCTGGCCTACAAGGCGGTCGCCAGCGCTTCGTGCTCCAGATACTCGCTGAAAATCCGCTCTGCCTCGGCCATCGTCTCGACCTGAAAGAGGTGTTGGCGGAGGGCGCTCGACCCGTGCAGTCCGCGCGTGTACCATCCGAAGTGCTTCCGGAATTCGACCACTGTCTTCCGCGAATCGCCCTGCAGTTCGATCGCCAGCCGCGCGTGCTGGAGCGCAACGTCGAACTTCTCCTGGGCTCCCGGCTCCGGCGGCACGTCGTGTCCATCGAGCAGCGCGCGGGCATCGCGGAAGAGCCACGGATTTCCGAACGAACCGCGCCCGATCATGATCCCCGCGCACCCGGTGTGGCGCCACATCCGGTAGACATCCTCGGGCGACGTGATGTCGCCGTTGCCGATCACCGGCACATCGAGCGCCTCGACGACGCGTGCGATGTCGTCCCATCGCGCCTCTCCCGAAAACATCTGGGTGCGGGTCCGGGCGTGGAGCGTGAACGCCTTGGCGCCAGCGTCCTGCATCCGGAGCGCGATACCAACCGGATCGCGCGTCTCGTCCGACCAGCCACTGCGGGTCTTGACCGTCACTGGGAGATCGGTCGCGCCGACGCAGGCTCGGATGATTTCATCCACCAGGTCGAGGTCGCGGAGGCACCCTGAGCCGCCGTTGCGCTGCACGACTTTCTTGACCGGACAGCCGAAATTGATATCGATGAAATCAGGACGGTAATGCTCGGTGACGAGCGCCGCCGCGTCCGCCATCGCATCGGCGTGGGCGCCGTAGATCTGGATCCCGATCGGCCGTTCGACCTCGTCGAATTCGCACCCTTCCAGCGTTTTCGAGATCCGCCGCCGGATCGCCTCGGAGTTGAGGAACTCCGTCAACACCACGTCGGCGCCCAGCCCCCGCGAGATGCGGCGGAACGGCGCCTCGGAGACCCCCGCCATCGGCGCGAGAAAGAGGGGAATCTGGGCGTTGGTGCGGTACGGAAACTTCATCGGGAGAAATCTAAGGAAGCGCCCCCGGGAGAGCCAAATGGCTGGGCTGGATTGACGGCGTCACGATCGGATCTAACGCGTTGTACCGATTCACCTTCGGCATTACGTTCACCCCCGCGATGCAACTCCGCGACTTCTTCTCACGCGACGCGGTCTCTCTCGAGCTCTCCGCCACCGCCAAGCCGGCGGCGATCGAGGAGATGATCGGCCTCCTCGGGGTCGATCCCGAGATCGCAACGACGTTGCGGAAGTTGCTCGATCGGCGCGAAGAACTCGGCTCGACCGGAGTCGGGCGCGGGATTGCAATTCCGCACTGCCGCGCCTCGGTGATTCCGCAGCTCCGGCTGGCGTACGGGAGAGTTTCTGCGGAGGGGGGAATTTCCTACGATGCCATCGACAAGCAGCCGGTCCACCATCTCTTCCTGATCGTGGCGCCGCCGGTCGAGGTCTCCAACCTCTACCTCCCGGTCCTGGGCCGCCTCGCCCAGTTCGCCAAGGGCGACGACATCCCCGACCGCCTCGCGGCACTTACTTCACCAGATCAGTTCTTCGCGCTCCTCGACGAGCGGGCCGCGTAGCGCGCGGAGGGTGAGCACAGCGCACCTCCTGAGCAACGTGAACGAAAGGATCGGCTTGTCATTCGCGTCACTGCGCAGCGACCGGCGCGCTGATCATCTGGTTCTGGCCAAACGGCCCATCGAGAAACGACCATTCACCCACAAATCGAATCTGCTCACTCGAAGCGACGAGCTGTCTCGTCAGCTGAACCGTGGCCGACTTCGTCGGATCCAGTGCCTGCGCGATTGATGCGCATGGAACGGGGAGTGTGACGGTCTCCCACTCCCCGGCGCGGAACGCCTCAATCATCCCCGGGCAGATTGGATTGTACGCGATTGCCGCAGAGTCTCCGTTGGTCAACCGGATGGAGACCGTGTAACCCCCGGAGTCCGGCGTCGTGGAGAGGATCGTTGCCGTGACGCCCGGGGTGACGGGCATCGTCGCCGATTGAGAGTCGCAGGCGGTTGAGAGAACTGCCGCGACCAGCACGACCGCTGACACCTTGGAGACTAGCCGGGACATCGCGTTCTCCTGATCGGGACAGCGGAGTGTAGCACGCCGGTACAGCGGTCGCAAATCCTGAGAGCGCGAAGCAACCCGATCCCTCAGTCGCTGCCCCTCGACAGGCTCGGGGCAGGCGCTCCTTCGGGATGACTGGCGCCGTCGGCGCCAGTCACTCCCACTCGATCGTCGCCGGCGGCTTGCTGCTCACGTCGTAGACCACACGATTGACGCCAGCGACCTCGTTCGAGATCCGGTTCGAGATCGTCGCCAGCACATCGGGCGGGAACGGGAACCAGTCTGCCGTCATTCCGTCGCGCGATGTCACCGCGCGGAGCCCAATCACCTGGTCGTAACTCCGTCCATCACCCATGACGCCGACCGAGCGAATCGGCAGCAGCACCGCAAACGCCTGCCATATCTGATCGTAGAGTCCCGCTGCGCGAATCTCTTCGAGGTAGATCGCATCGGCCTTGCGCAGGATCTCGAGACTCGGCCGCGTGACCGCGCCAAGTATCCTGATCGCGAGTCCAGGACCGGGGAACGGATGCCTGCCGACGACATCCTCCGGCAACCCGAGTTCGCGCCCGACCTGGCGCACCTCGTCCTTGAAGAGCTCACGCAGCGGCTCGATCAACTTGAACGGCAGCCGTTCGGGCAACCCGCCAACGTTGTGATGCGTCTTGATCGTGACCGACGGGCCACCCGTGGGCGAGGTCGATTCGATCACGTCCGGGTAGAGCGTTCCCTGCACCAGGAATCCGACATCGCCGCCGACCGCGCGCGCTTCGCGCTCGAAGACGTCGATGAAGCGATGCCCGATCTTCTTGCGCTTTGTTTCCGGATCGGTGACGCCGTCGAGGTCGCCGAGAAAATCTGCCGAGGCATCGACCGTGCGGAGATCGACGCCGAGCGTCCGGCGGAAGGTGCTCTCGACCTGCTCGCGTTCGCCGAGCCTGAGGAGGCCGTGATCGACGAAGATGCAGGTGAGTTGATTGCCGATGGCGCGATGCACCAGTGCCGCCGCAACCGACGAATCGACGCCGCCCGAGAGTCCGCAGATCACGCGGCGATCACCGACCAGCTCCCGGATCTTCTTCACTTCGCCGTCGACGAAATGCTCGGGCGTCCAGTCGGGCTTGCAGCCGCAGATATCGAAGAGGAAGTTGGCCAGGATCTCGCCGCCGCGCGGCGTGTGCGCCACCTCAGGGTGGAACTGCACCGCGTGCAGCGGAAGATCGTCATGCTGAATTGCCGCGATCGGCGAATTCTCGCTCGACGCCGTCACATGCCACCCGGGAGGCGCCTCGTCGACGTGGTCGCCGTGGCTCATCCAGACCTGTGTGGTGGCGCCGGATGCGAATCCCTTGAAGAGATCGCCGCCTTCGACCTTCACATCGGCACGACCGTACTCACGCCGCGCAGCCGGGACCACTCGACCACCGGCAAGCTGCGCCAGCACCTGCATCCCGTAGCAGAGGCCGAGGACCGGAACACCGAGCGCAAGCAACTCCGGCTGCGCGGTGGGGACACCGGCGTCGTACACCGAATTCGGGCCGCCCGACAGGATCACCCCTTTCGGTCGCCACCCTCGGATCCATGCCACGTCGCGCGACGGCGGCTGGATTTCGCAATAGACACGCTGCTCGCGGATTCGCCGCGCGATCAGCTGCGTAAACTGCGATCCGAAGTCGACGATCAGGATTCCATCGGGATGGGGGGCGCTCACGGATCCTCGGTGGCAAAGGGGTCGGCGATTTCGTCGCGGAACAGATCAGAAAGGCGCTCCCGCGGACGCACCACTGCCCAGCGTCCGGCATCGACCAGCACCTCGGCGGCGCGCGCGCGGGAGTTGTAGTTGGAGCTCATCGCAAAACCGTACGCACCCGCGGCGAGCACCGCGAGAAGATCGCCCTGGGCCACGGGAGCCATTGGTCGTTCGAGGGCGAGGAAGTCGCCGGTCTCGCAGACCGGCCCAACGACATCGAGCTTGATCGGCGCCGCACCCGATGGAACCACCGGGACGATCTCGTGCCACGCCTTGTAGAGCGACGGCCGCACCAGATCGTTCATCCCCGAATCCACGACCGCGATTTCGCGGCCGCCCGAGTGCTTGCAGTAGAGGACGCGCGTGAGCATCACTCCGGCGCTTCCGACCAGGAACCGACCGGGCTCGATCTGGATGGTGCAGCCACTCTGCGTCATCATCGTGCGGAGCGGTTCGATCCAGTCGATAGGATCAAGCGGGATTTCATCCTGATAGCGAATGCCGATTCCGCCACCGAGGTCGAGCACGTCGGGCGCGTGCCCGGCGCGGCGGGCCACGTCGAGCAACGCAAGAAGGCGCTCCATCCCCGCGGCGTACGGGTCGGCCTTGAGCAACTGCGATCCGATATGCATCGCGACGGCGCCAAGGCGAATCCGCGACGTATTGTCCAGCACGCGCAGCACGTCGGCAAACTGGTCGACAGGAATCCCGAACTTGAGCCCGCCCTTCCCCGTCGTGATGTACGGATGCGTTTCGGCGGTGACGTCGGGATTGATGCGAACGCCGATGGTGACATCGCAATCGTGCATGTCGACCAGGAGCGCGATCCGCTCGAGTTCGGCGAGTGACTCCACGTTGATGTGACCGACACCCGCGGCCATCGCGGCGAGGAGCTCTTCATCGGATTTCCCCACGCCGCTGAAGATGATCCGCGACGGATCGAACCCGGCAGCGATCGCGCGAAGCAATTCACCGCCAGAGACGATGTCGGCGCCGGCGCCGAGGGTCGCGAAGATCCGCAGGATTGCGAGATTGGAATTCGCCTTGACGGCGTAGCAGATCCGATGCGGAATCTCGCCGAAGACGTCATCGAGACGTGCGAACTGCCGGCGGATCGTCGCCGCGTCGTACACAAACGCAGGCGTGCCAACCGACTCGGCGATGGCGGGCAGCGGAATCCCGCTCATAGCGAGCGCGCCGTCGCTTCCCGGAGCGAGGCCGGCGTCGCTCAGGCGCGAGTCTAGTACGCCCGCGCCCACACCGCCTCAACGGTCGCTGGCCGGCCGGTCCAGATGCACTTCTCGGGCGCCGGATTGCTGCGGAACTCTTCCATCGGGAGGCAGCGGATCGTGGCCTTCGTCTGCTCCTTGATCTCTGCTTCGACCGCCGGATCGCCACACCAGCCGGCGTAGACGAAGCCGCCGTTCCCTTCGATGAAGTCGATGAATTCCTGCTTCGACCTGGGGTTGCGGAGCGTCGCCGCTTCCTGTCGCGCTTTGGCCGCATCGAAGAGCGTCTGCTGCATCGTCGTCATTTCCTGATGAATCCGTGCGGCGATCCCGGCAAGCGGCACCGCTTCCTTGCCGCCGAGCCGACGCGCGAGCATCGCACTCTGGTTGGCGAGGTCGCGGGGCCCAAGCTCGAGGCGGAATGGGGCGCCGCGCGCTTCCCATTCGTAGTACTTGGCGCCGGGCTTCATGTCGCGCAGGTCGGACGTTGCGCGAACGCCCGCAGCGCGCAGCTCCTTGACCAGATTCTCCGCGGCTGCAGAGGTCTGGCTCTTCTCCTCATCCGATTTCCAGATCGGGATGACGACCACCTGCCACTGCGCCAGGCGCGGCGGACAGACGAGCCCCTTGTCGTCGCTGTGCGTCATGATCAGGCCGCCGACCATGCGGGTCGAGACACCCCACGACGTGCTCCAGACATGGTCGAGCCCGCCATCGGCGGTCTGGAACTGCACGTCGAACGCCTTGGCGAAGTTCTGTCCAAGGTTGTGCGACGTCCCCGCCTGCAGCGCCTTGTTGTCCTGCATCAGCGCTTCGCATGAATAGGTGCGCAGCGCACCGGCAAATCGCTCCGACGCCGTCTTCGGACCGGTGATCACCGGCATGGCCATCCACTCTTCCATGAAACGGCGATAGATGCCGAGGATCAGCAGCGTCTCCGCTTCGGCTTCGGCTTCCGTGGCGTGCGCGGTGTGCCCTTCCTGCCAGAGGAATTCGGTGGTGCGCAGGAAGAGGCGGGTCCGAAGCTCCCAGCGGACGACGTTCGCCCACTGATTGATCAGGAGCGGGAGATCGCGCCACGACTGGATCCACTTGCCGTACATCGCATAGATGATCGTCTCCGAGGTCGGGCGGACGACGAGCGGTTCTTCGAGCTCCTTGCCGCCGCCATGCGTCACGACCGCGGTCTCCGGCGCGAATCCCTCGACGTGCTGCGCTTCCTTGGCGAGGAACGATTGCGGGATGAAAAGCGGGAAGTAGGCGTTCTGGTGGCCGGTGTCCTTGAACATCCGGTCGAGCGCCGCCTGCATCTCCTCCCAGATCGCGTAGCCGTTGGGACGGATCACCATGCAGCCGCGCACCGGCGAATAGTCGGCGAGCTCCGCCTTCATGATCACTTCGTTGTACCAGGCGGAGAAGTCTTCTGCGCGCGTGGTGAGCGATTTCGAATCAGCCATGATTTATCGGAGAGTGAGAGACGAGGGACGACACACGGGCAACGATCTCACTGCGCGACACGCTTTCCTGTGTCTTTGTCTTGAGATCCTTGATCTGCGCTTCATTGCGGGCCCGATCGTCAGGCCCGATCACGACGGCGACGCGCGCACCGCGTGTATTGGCGAGGGTGAGCTGCTTGCCGACCGCGGCGTTGGTGAAGGCATACTCGACGCGAATACCTGCGTCGCGGAGGAGGTGCGCGACGCGCAGCACCTCGGCGACGTCATCGGGCGTCACGCTCGCGACGAAGACCTCGATCGACGACGGCGCGGCGGGATGGAGTCCGCGATCCTTCAGAAGCTCGCCGAGCACGACGTCGCCCATCCCGAAGCCGACGGCTGGGAGATCCGAGCCGCCGAGGGAGGCGAGCAGATTGTCATAGCGTCCGCCGCCGCAGATCGCGCGCAGTTCGCCCTTGGCATCGAATAGTTCGAAGACGGTGCCGGTGTAATACGCGAGGCCTCGGACGATGGTCATGTCGACATCTAGCCAGTCGCCTAGCCCCAGGTCCTCGACGCCCCGAATGGTTCGCCCGAGATGGGAGTCAGTCGGAATTGCCCCAGTGAACGGGCCAACGAGGCTCAAGACTGACGCCATTAACGGCGGCGTGAGTTCGTCCGCCAGCATCGCCTCCGCACCGGCTCGGTCCTTCCCAAGTCGGTCGAAAGCACGCAGAATCGCAGGCGTCGCCTCCGGAATCTTGGTCACTGCTTCAATTGCGCTGACTACCGTGCGTCGATCGCTGATCTTCACCCGCACATCCGCCGGCCCGAGCCCGAACGCTCGCATCATGTCGATCGCCAGCGCGATGATCTCCGCATCGGCAAGCGGCCCCGCCTCCCCCAGAAGGTCGCAGTTGAGCTGGAAGTGCTCGCGCAGCCTGCCCCGCTGTTGCCGCTCGTAGCGGAAGAGCTGGGGGATCGAGAACCATCTGATCGGCTTCTTGAGGCCGTTGGCCCGGGCACCGACCATCCGGGCCAGCGTCGGGGTCATCTCGGGGCGGAGCGCGACCTCCCGGTCTCCCTTGTCGGTGAAGTTGTACAGCTGGCCCACGATCTCGTCGCCGCTCTTGGTGGTGTAGAGGTCGAGCGGCTCGAGGGGGGGGCCGTCGTACTCCTCGAAGCCATACCGGGACGCCACTTCGCGCCAGACGCGGAAGATGTGCGCCCTGAGCGCGAACTCCTCGGGAAAGAAGTCGCGAAAACCCGGTAAACCCTTGGAAATCATCGCCCAAGATACATGGCGGAGGGGGGGTCGGCGAAGGGTTTACGGCGTTCCCGCAACCATTTGAAGGGTGTAGACGTCTTACATCCTTAGGCTGTAGACTGTCTACATCCTCCGCCAGGAGATTCCGGTGCCCCGCAAGCCGCGCCCTTCCGATTCCCGGATCGAAGTGCTCCAGGGAACGCTCGACCTGATCATCCTGCAGGCACTCCGCTGGGGGCCGGCACACGGCTACCGGCTGTTGCAGTTGATCCGCTCCACCACCGACGGCGTCCTCCAGGTCGACACCGGGTCGCTCTACCCCGCCCTCCATCGCCTCGCGCGGCAACGGTGGGTGAGTGCCGCGTGGGAGACGTCGGAAAACGGCCAGCGGGTGCGCGTGTACCGGCTCACCCCGTCGGGCACCCGCCAGCTCGCGATCGAACGGTCGCGCTGGGAGCAGCTGGGCCGGGCGATCGCCGGAATGTTTGCAGCGCCGGTCAAGGAGGACGCGTGAACCGCCCACACGATCGCGATGACGAACTCGACGCCGAACTCGCCAGTCATCTGGAGATGGCGAAGCGCGACCGGCTCGCCGCAGGCGAATCCGCCGATGACGCGAAACACAACTCCCGCCGCGAGTTCGGCAACCTGGCCCACGTGAAGGAAGTCACGCGCGACGGATGGGCCGGCGCCACGTGGGAGCGGATCATGCAGGATCTCCGGTTCGCCTTCCGCTCGCTCCGCCGGGTGCCGCTCTTCGCCGCGGTCGCGATTGCGACGATGGCCCTCGGCATCGGCGCCAACACCGCGATCTTCTCGGTGATCGATGGCGTGGTGCTCCGCCCGTTGCCATACCCGCATCCGGAGCGACTGATCTACATCACCAGCCGCTTCCCGGCGATGAATCTCGATCATTTCCCGATCGATCTCGGCGAGTATCTCGATCTCAGCGAACGGAACCACTCCTTCGCATCGCTCTCGGCGTACACCCTCGGCGCCGTGAACGTTGGTGGTACCGCGCATCCGACCCGCGTGGTGTCGGCAGCGATGGTCGGAGATCTCTTTCACGCCCTTGGCGTGGCACCTGCGATCGGTCGAGGATTCACCGAGGCAGATTCGCACCCGCAGGCGCCGCCGGTGGCGGTGCTATCGTACGAAGTGTGGCAGTCGGTCTATGGCGGAGATCGTGGCCTTGTGGGGCACAGCATCGACATCGACGGCGTGACCACCACCGTAGTCGGGATCATGCCGAAGGCGTTCGACTTCCGCGACCAGGGGATCCGCATCTGGCAGCCGTTCACCTACGACCCGGCGCAGCGCGATCAGTTCCGCGGCGGCCATTTCCTCTATCTCCTGGGCCGGCTCAAGCCGACAGTGACGCTGGCGACCGCTCGAGTCGAGCTTCAGTCACTACTGGCGCGGTGGGCAGCCGACGACGGCGTCCCCGCCACCGTGGCGCCCAATCAGCGCCGCCTGCACACGCCAACTCCGCAACATGCGTTGCGCTATGACGACCTGCAGGCCGACATGGTGGGAAGCGCCGGTCCGGCGCTCTGGATCCTGCAGGGCGCGGTCGGGCTGGTGCTCCTGATTGCCTGCGCCAACATGGCGAACCTGCTTCTTGTTCGTGCCGAGTCACGGCGCAAGGAGTTGATGGTACGTGCAGCGCTCGGCGCGGGACGATGGAGACTGGTTCGGCAGTTCGTCGCCGAAAGCGTCATCCTTTCGCTTGCCGGCGGCCTCGTCGGCGTGGTGGTCGCGCAGTGGGGGCTGCACGCGCTCCTGGCAGCCAACGGCGGCAGCATCCCGCGCGCAACGAGTGTGCACATCAATCTCGCGGTCCTGGGGTTCACGGTGGTGCTGGCGGTGGGAACGGGGCTGGTCTTCGGGTCAGTGCCGCTGCTGCAGGTGCGCCGCGAATCGGTAAGCGGCGCGCTGCGCAACAGCGAGTCGCGCACCACCGCCGGAACGGCACGGCACCGGGTGCGCAACGCGCTGGTCGTCGCCGAGATGGCGCTCGCCGTCATGCTGGTCATCGGCGCGGGGCTCGCGATCCGGTCGTTCTGGAAGCTGATGCAGGTCGATTCCGGCTTTGATCGGAGCAACCTGACCACCTTCAACCTGGTCCTCCCCGCGCAGCAGTATGCCGACAGCAACCGGCGCATCGCGCTCTTCGAGAGCGTGATCAGCCGGATCAAGGCGATCCCCGGAGTGAAAGACGTGGCGGCGATGAGCGGGCTCCCGCCGCAGCGACCGATCAACGCCAACGACACCAAGTTCATCGGGCTTCCGACTGGTCCGAACATCCCGATGCAGAATGTCGACTACTGGCAGTTCGTCACACCGGGGTACCTCGGCACGATGAAGATCCCTGTCGTCCAGGGTCGGGGATTCGAGCCGGGAGACGGCCCGATGCAGCCGCCCGTCGTCCTGGTGAATGAGGCGCTCGCCAAGCGCTTCTTCCCGGGACAGAGCGCGATCGGCCGGCAGGTGCAGCCCGGTGGGTCGCCGGCGGTGTTCACCATCGTCGGCGTGGTGAAGGATGTGAAACAGCAGGGGCTCGATGCGAGCGTCGGTACCGAGCTATACATCGACTATGACCAGACGCCGCTGGATATGGGATTCACTCCCCGCAACATGAATCTCGTGGTGCGGTCGACTCAATCGACGGCAGCGCTTGCGGCGCCGATTCGAAGCGTGCTCGCGGACGTCGATCCGGAGCTTCCGATCTCGAGCTTCCGCAGCATGGACGACGTCTTCGCCGCGGCGACGAGCCGGCCGCACTTCCTCGCGCAGCTGCTCAGCGGCTTCGGTGCCATTGCGCTGCTCCTCGCCGCGATCGGGACGTATGGCGTGCTGTCGTATTCCGTCTCCGAGCGCCGTCGCGAGCTGGCAATCCGCATGGCACTTGGCGCCGCGAAGAGCGGCGTGCTGTCGATCGTGTTGCGGCGCGGGATGACGCTGGCTGCGGCGGGTGTGGGCGCCGGGCTCGTCGGCGCACTGATCGTGACGCGACTCGTCCGGGCGATTCTCTTCGATGTCTCTGCGACCGACACCGTCACGTTCGTCGTGGTGGGACTCTTCATGGCGGCGGTGGCGCTGGTGGCGTGCCTCATTCCGGCGTGGAATGCGACACGAGTCGATCCGATCACCGCGCTGCGGACCGAATGAGATAGCGGGGTACCCGCGAACTGGCACGCCGCACCGGAGCGCACCGTGTGACGATGTCGTGACACGGATGCGCTCCCGTGACGCCGTCGTGGTGCGATACCTTGTAACACGTGACCGCATCGCCGGGCTCTCCAGACCCGAACGCCAGCAAGCCGCGCGCGCCAGAATCGCTCTCGGGGCGCACCATTGACGACCGATTCCATCTCGCCGAAGAGATCGGCGAAGGCGGAATGGCGACGGTGTATCGCGCACATGACGCCGTATCCGGCGTCGATGTCGCCGTGAAGGTGCTCCACGCCGCGCTCGTTGCCGACGCCACGTCGATGGCGCGCCTGCGACAGGAGGCCGCCCTCGGCGCGCAACTCACCCACCCCAACCTCTGCAACATCATCAGCATCGGCGAGCGCGGCGACGTCGTCTACGTCGTGATGCCGCTCCTCACCGGTGAGGCGCTCTGCGATCGAGCATACCGGGCGGCGCAACTCGATCTCGCATCCACCGCGACGTTTGTTCGCGACATCAGTGCCGGTCTGCATGCCGCCCACGACCTGGGGATCGTCCATCGCGATCTCAAGCCCGAGAATGTGATGATCGTGGCGAACGGTGACGGGACCGAGCGCGCAGTTCTGCTCGATTTCGGACTCGCGACGGCGCGGCTGAGCAGCCCTGGCTGGCAGAAACTCACCCGGACGGGGATGGTGGTGGGCACGCCGGAGTTCATGAGCCCAGAGCAGATGCGCGGCAAGGCGCTCGATCAGCGGAGCGACATCTACTCGCTGGCGTTCATGACCTACGAGTTGCTGACCGGCCAGCTCCCTGTGGAGGCGCAGACGCTGCGCGAGATGGCGGTCGCGCGGATCAAGGGCGACTTGATTCCGATCCGGACTCGGCGTCCCGACCTCGCGTTCCCGAAAGCGGTGGAAACGGTGCTGGCGAAGGCGCTGGAGCCCGATCCCGATGACCGGTACCAGACCGCGCCGCAGTTTGGGGAGGCGTTCTGGCGCGCGGCGAGGAGCCGAGCGGACGGTGGCGGGTTGTTCGGCTGGCTCCGGCGCTGAGTTGCTCAATCGGAAACATCGTGACGGTGCCGTGACAGCGGCGATTTATCTCTGAACGAACCGGGTGATCACCACCAACATGGATGGACTCTCATGGCCGACGAAGAAGAACAGCTGCGGATCGTCCTGACTCCCGAGCAGCGCGAAATGGTGCGCCGGATGTCGGGACAGAACATCGACGCGATCGAACTCAATCCGGAAGACACCAAGAAGGGTGGCGGCCCGCTGAAGTTCCTGTGGCGGTTGTCGAGCGCGTCCGGGATTCCGCGGCAGCGGTGGGGGATGGACGATGAGGAGGAGAAGAAGTAGGGCGGGGTCGACGCGTACTGATTGACAATTCTCCGGTGGCGGCGGATGCTTGGTGAGCTTCTCACACCATGGCATCGACCGGAGTACCGGATCCGAATCCTCAGCAGCATCTGGACTGCGTCGGTCCTCGGCCTCCTCGCCTGCCACACGGACGCAATCGTCAGTCCTCCGATCAGCACAACGACACCGCTCAATTCCGGCGCCCCGACGCGGCTCACGGTCAATCCTGACCAGGACTACTGGCCAGCATGGACGCAGGACGGTCGTGGCGTGCTGTATGCCTTTGTCGACCAACAGAACCCGGCGCATCGATGCCTCGGCCTGCTCCCTCCTGACGGAGGGACAAGGCTCTGGCAACTCTGCGACAATCGCGCGGTTCGTGCCGACACCCTCTCGAGTTACACGGCCTTTGCGCTAGACAGCACCGGCAGGCTTCTCCTCGTGGAGGCCGTCAGTCCACCCGGCGCCTTTGCGTCGTTCCCGGTCGCGATTCGGCTCCAGCTCACCGACACAGCAACTCCGTACGTTCGCTCAACGCTTCTCACGCTGCCGGTCACCGTTGGACACACTGTCGTGACCTGGCTCAGTGACATCGCGTGGACCGGGCCGAACTCGTTCCTGGCGCTCGGTCAACAGTTCACCTCGCAGAGTTATCCATCTCCGTGCTCCGGACGGTTTGCGTGCATTGACTCACTGTTTGGTGCGAACGGCATTGTCATCAAGGGTACGCTCGCCGGTTCGGGAGCAACGCTTGAACCGGTTGTCGGAACTGACAGTGCCACCGGATACTCCGTCGTTGACGACGGTGCGTCGATCGCCTTCATCCGGGGAGCGGATGGCCGATTGTTCGAGGTCGCCCTCAGCGGCGGGCCGGTCGATTCGGTCGCGACAATACTCCCCGGGCACGCCACGTTGCTCGGACTGGCTTGCCGTAGCGACGTCTGTCTGGTAGCCGCCGGCAGTCAGCTGATGGAGGTGTCGCTCACCGATGGGACTATCCATGTGGTAGCCGCGGCCGGGCTCATCGCGACGCCGATTCTGTCGCCGATTTCGCGTGATGTCGTGGCCCAGATCGGCGGCGCAGCGGGGCACATTGCTTCAAGCCACCATCTGGAGTGGTCCGATCTGTACCTCTACAAGGACGTGTTTCCGACGCCGTAGAGTCTCACACCTCCATCCCCAGCGCTTCCATCACATCACCAACGGTGTGGAACGACCCGGTGACGAGCACCGTTGACGCCCCGCGCTGCACCCGCTCCAGTGCGGCGTCGAACTCCGGCACCAGATGCCACTCGGCGCGCGCCGCCGGACGTGCCGGATCTGCCAGCCAGCGCTCGAGCCATCCGAGATCCCACTTCCGGGTGTCGGCGCTGGGCGCCACGGTGAGAATGCCGACGTCGATCGCCTGATCAAGTTCGACCAGCATCTCCGGCCATTCCTTGTCGCCGAGGATCGATACCAGCGCGTGAATCGGGCGGGCGGGTCGCGTCTCGTGCAGCGTTGCCATCAGCGCGCGCATGCTGTCGGGGTTGTGCGCGACGTCGAAGATCCACTTCCCACGCCGATCGAATCGTCCGGCGATCCGGGCGCGGGCAAAGGCCGCTGCGATCGCATCGTCTGACGGATGAAGCGGTGCCGGGAGCGCGTCGAGCACGGCGCTCGCGACCGCGGCGTTGCGGATCTGGTGCGGGCCGATGAGTCCGAGCTTGCCACGCCACCGCGCATCGGGCGGAACGACGATCGGCAGATACGCTCCGACCGCGGATTCGCTCGCGATTCGCGCTTCGCCGGCCTCACGGACGACATCCGCGAGCCATGGATCACCCTCACCGATCACGAATGGCACTCCTGGCTTGGCGATGCCGGCCTTCTCTGCGGCAATCAGCTCGACCGTGTCGCCGAGATATTTCTGGTGATCGAGCGCGATGTGGGTGACCACGCTCACCAGCGGCGCGATCACGTTGGTGCTGTCGAGCCTTCCGCCGAGGCCCACTTCGATCACTGCGATGTCGACCTCGCGCGCGGAGAAATGGGCGAAGGCGATCGCCGTCGTTGCTTCGAAAAACGTTGCCTGGTGTTCCTCGATCGCCGGGCGAAGCGTCTCGGTCCAGGCGGCGACGGCGTCTTCGGTGATCGCGACGCCGTCGACCGTGATCCGCTCGCGAAACGAGATCAGGTGGGGTGAGGTATAGAGCCCGACGCGAAGTCCGTGCGCCCGGAGTGCCTCCGCCACCAGCGTCGAGACACTCCCCTTCCCGTTGGTGCCGGCGATGTGGATTGAGGGAAAGAATTGCTGCGGCTCACCGATCGACGCGAGCAATGCTCGCGTCGTGTCGAGTCCGAACTTGATCTGGGTGGTGCGGGGAAAGAGGTAGTCGAGGGCGGCTGAGTAACCGATCGGGCTCACGCCGCCGCGTCTGGGGTCGCCTGCTTCACCTTCCGGCCGCGCATGTGGCGGAGCAGCCGCGACGTCGTCTCGCGCAGCGAAGCGCGCGGCACCACGTCATCGACCTGCCCTTTTTCGAGGAGGAATTCAGCGGTCTGGAACCCTTCGGGGAGGTCCTGCCCGATCGTCTGCTTGATCACGCGCTGCCCCGCAAAGCCGATCACGGCTCCCGGCTCCGCCAGGATCACATCACCCTGCATCGCGAACGATGCCGAAACGCCACCGGTCGTCGGATCGGTCAGGATCGTGATGTACGGCACCGCCGCCTGCTTCATCAGCGAGATCGCCGCAGAGGTCTTGGCCATCTGCATCAGCGAGAGGGCGCCCTCCTGCATTCGCGCTCCACCCGAGGTGCAGACCACCACCATCGGAATCCTCTTGTCGGCGGAGCGACGCGCCAGACGCGCAATCTTCTCCCCCACCACCGATCCCATCGACCCGCCCATGAACCGGAAGTTCATCACGCCAAGATGAAGCGGCTGCGTATCGAGCCTTGCCAAGCCGGTGTAGATCGCGTCGGACTCACCGGCCTTCTTGCGCGAGGCAACGAGCCGGTCAGCATAATGCTCGAAATTGAGCGGGTCGCCCGACTTGAGGTCGGCGTTGAGTTCCTTCCAGCTCCCCTCGTCGGTCAGCAGCTCGACGTATTCCTCGGCGCTGAACCGCTTATGCGTACCGCATTCAGGGCAGACGTTGAGCGACTTCTGGAACTTCTCCCGAATATCGATATGCCCGCACGACTCGCACTTTTCCCACGCATCAGCGGGAATCTCGAGGCGCTCACGGGGAGCGGTTCGCGGCTTGCGCTCTTTCTTGAACCACGCCATCACAGCCATACGACCTTGGGTTGCGAGGGCCTTCTGGTGCTCATGGTAGTTGCACTGAACGTGCGGCAAGAAACAGCTGCGCGCAAGGGCTTGACAGCTAAGTCGTTATCAAGACTCAAGATAGCTTGCAGCCCTACCCTCTTCCGAAGCCCGGAAGGCGAGTCCAAGGCCCAGGAACATCGCCACCAGGAACGATCCCCCATAGGAGAAGAACGGCAACGGGATCCCGGTGATCGGCATGAGCGAGATCGTCATTCCCACGTTTTCGAAGATGTGGGTGAGGATCACTGCCGCGACCCCGAAGACCACCAGCGACGCGAACGGGTCACTCGCCTGGCGAGCGATCCGAACCATCAGGAGCAGAAGTGCCAGGAAAAGCGCCAGGGCCAACGCGACACCGAGGAAGCCGAGCTCCTCACCCACCACGGCGAAGACGAAATCGGTCGAGTGGAACGGAATGAATCCCGACCGCTTCTGCGGCCCGAGTGTGAAGCCGGTGCCGAGCCAGCCACCGGATCCGATCGCGACATGGGACTCGACCGCCTGGTACCCTGCCTTATGCCGGTACGCCGCACCCTCCGGATCGAGAAACGAGAGAATCCGGAGTTTCTGGTAGTCCTTCATGTGTTTCCAGACGACGAAGGCGAGGACGCCCATTGCCGAGTTGGTCACATAGACGAAGATCGCCTCCATCACGAACGGCCTCCACCAGAGGAGGAGCGCGAAGAGGACGATCATCCACGCGCTCCAGAGACCGGTGCTCCAGGCGAGGAGGAGCGACACGATCGGAGAAGCGAGGAGCACCAGGAGCGACACCGGGACGTCGGCCCAGAAGAGCATCCCGAAGAGAATCGCGACAAAGACGATGGCGCTGCCGAGGTCGGGCTGCTTGAGCACCAGAAGGGCTGGAACTCCCGCGAGGATCACCGGCTGGAGCAGTCCGCGGAGCGTGGTCGGTGGTTCGCGACGCGAGGCGAACCAGCGCGCCAGCATCAGAATCGTCGCCAGCTTGGCGATCTCGACCGGCTGGATTCCGATCCCCCCGAGCGAAATCCAGCTCTTGCTCCCGGATGCCGATCCCTTCCCCGAACCGATCACCAGCGTCACCGCCAGCATCGCGAGCGACGCACCATAAAGCCACGGCGTCGCCCATTCGAGAATCCGGAACGACGTGCGATACGCGAGCGTCGCGCCGACCAGCGCAATCATCAGCCATACGAATTGCACCACCCAGAGCCACCGCTCCTGACGGAACCACGCGCGATGGGTACTGACGATGAGATCAGTCTGCCCCGCCGAGTAGATGACCGCGAGTCCGAAGAGCGACAGCAGCGTGACGACGAGGAGGAGCTTCTTGTCGATCCCGCGATTCATCGGCCGGAACGCCCCGGGTGCGAGATCGGCTTCGACGGCGGATGTGCTCCAGCCGGAGGCAGACCGGGCGGGATCTGCGGCGGCGCGGGCGTCGACGAATCGGCGTCGATGCTGTGGTTGAGATCCTCGGTCACATTGGTGACGTCGGCCTTGACCGTGCGGCCGGTGAGAAAATGGATGATGGCGCGGACCGGATACTTCGCGACGAGTGCGCCATGGATCCCCTCTTCAACGGCGATTCCCACCACGATCTTCGGTGATTCCGCCGGCGCGAAGGCGATGAACCATCCCATGTCCTTCTGGCCCGTCACCTGCGCCGAACCGGTCTTTCCCCCGATATGGAATTGCTGGAGGTCCGCTATTCCGGCAAGATCGGCCGACGCCGTACCACCGCTGTTCACCACGTCGACCATCGCGAGCCGAAGATCCTGGAGATTCTTTTCGGGAATGTGCAGGTCGCGAACGACCTTGACCGGACGGTTCTGCAGCAGACGCGGCGCGCGCTTCATTCCATCGCTCGCAAGTGCCGCGAAGAACGACACCATGTTGATCAGCGTCTCGGTGTGCGCACCCTGTCCGATCGAAAGATTGAGTGTCTCGCCGTTCCCCCATAGCGATGTCCCGCGCGACGTGACGTAGTCCTTCACCGCCTTGCGGAGAAAGGGCTTTGCCTCGCCGCCGATATCGATATCGCTGCGCTGGCCGAAGCCGAGGTCGTACGCCCCCGCCAGGATCGAGTCGGCACCGAGCAACTGGCCGAGCTGGTAGAAGTAGACATCGCACGACGCCGCGATCGCCTGGCGCAGCGTCAGGTAGCCGTGACCCTTGGGATACCAGCAATGGTAGATCCGATTCCCGAACCGATATCCGCCGGTGCACGGATCGCGCATCTTGCTGTCCAGAGTGTAGCCGCGACGCAGCGCGAGTGCCGCCATCGCCAGCTTGAACGGCGAACCCGGCGGATAGGTCGCCTGGATCACCCGGTTGTAGAGCGGCCGATTGGGATCCTGCTGCAGGCCGCTCCAGATCGTCGGATCGATCCGCCCGATGAAGTCATTCGGGTTGAATGACGGCATCGAGTAGTACGCGAGCACCTGGCCGTCGGGCGTCATCGCGACCATCGCGCCGCGCTTTCCGGGAAGATCGGCACGCCACATCGAATCGATGAATTGCTGCAGGTCGAGGTCGATCGTGGTGCGGATCGCGTTCCCGCCGACCGGCGGAATCGACCCCGCCTCGGCCTGCTCTCGCACCGGTTGCCCCGTCGGTGTGACCTCGACGAACCGGACCCCCCGGCGACCGCGAAGGATCGAATCGTATTCGAGTTCGAGCCCCTGCTTGCCGACGATCTCCCCGGGCTGCGCCCCGGGGAAGGTGCTGTTCTCGAGATCGGTCGGGGAGACTTCACCGACATAACCGACCAGATGCGCCACCGCGTCGCTGTCGGGATAGCGACGCCGCGGTTCGCGCTGAATGACGAGTCCGCTGAGTTCGGCGCGATGTTCTTCAAGTCGTGCGACGACGTCGGTGCGCCCCGAGGCGTAGACGAGCGCAGGCTGGTATTTCGCTTCCTTCCAGCGGCGCACCACCGTTTCGACGTCGATGGTGTCGTTGGGGATCAGGCCATCGAGGCGCGCGAGCACGGCGCGCAGTGAATCTTCGGTGTTGGCGAGCAGCTCGATCGAGTAGCCAGGGAAATTATCGGCAATGGTGCGGCCGTCGCGGTCGAGGATGGCACCGCGCGGCGCGGCCAGCGGAATCTGCCGCAGATGCGTCTGCGCGGACTCGGTGCGGTAGCGGTCGTGCTCGACAACCTGTGCCTTGAAGAACGCCGACAGGAGGACGCCGAAGATCAGCACCAGCAGCCACTGCGCCGCCACAGCGCGGCGGGCGACCTGCCACGACGCAAAGGGACTCATCCGTCAATCCTGATCGCCAGCCAGTCGCGGAAGACCGCGACGACGATTACGCCTGCGATCGCCGTGGTGAGCGCCTGCAGCGGCGCCCAGACCAGCAGTTCGGACGGGAGCGCATGCAGCGGCGTCCCGCTGAAAAGGAGGACAAGGAGGTCACGGACCCAGGTCCCGACAAAGAAGAGTGCGGCATTCACCAGGAGATTATCCGCGAAGAAGAGCCCCCTTCCCCACGCCGCTCCCCAGCCCACCAGCACATGCGCCAGGATTCCCGCACCGAAGCGCGCGGGTGTCAATGCGTCGATCACCAGCCCGATGATGAAACCGGTGAATGCGCCGGCGCCGGGGCGCTCCCGGATCGCAAGGAGCAGCAGGACGAGCAGCAGGAAGTCCGGCGCGGCATGACTCTCGAAGAGCGATGGCCTGAGGTAGAACTCGAGGAACATCAGTAGCACCAGCACGAACACGACGCGCCACCGGTCGCTGCGCCGCGAACGACGGCGGCGGCGGTCGAACGGACGGCCGCTCATTGGTGGGGCGGTCCGGGCGGTGGTGGCGCCGCCGCGTGAACGGCCGCGGAATCATGCGCAGTGGCGGCGGGCGGCGGCGGAGCGGGCGCAGGTTTGGGGAGGTAGATCGAATCGTGCGGCGAGATCAGGACAATCACGTCGCTGGCGTCACCGGGATTGGCGAACGGCATGATCCGATAGACGGCGTCGTACCCGTTTTCGTCCCGGCGCCCCGACGTGACTCTTCCGATCGGAATGCCGTGCGGATACGTGCCACCGGCGCCCGCGGTCAGCACGATCGTGCCGGGCTTGATGGTATCTCGAATGGCCACGCCGTGCAGCTCGAGCACCGTTCCGTTGCCACCCGCAAGCGGCGCCGGCCGGACGAAGCCCATCACCTTGCCGTCTTCCGTGACCGCCGACACCGCGAAATCGGGATGCGCCCAGGTCATCGCCGAACTCGAATGCGGACCGGCGTTGATCACGGCGCCAAGAAGGCCGTATGCCGACACGACCGGATTGAAGTTGGCAACGCCATTCAACGTGCCCACGTCGAGCAACAACATGTGCGAATCGGTGATGGTCGGCTGGTGCAGCACGGTGGCTGGAACAACCGCCTGGATCATCCGGGCCCGGACGCCGAGGAGTGCGCGAAGATTGGCGTTCTCGCGATCGGTCGCCGCGTGCTGCTGCACCCGGATGGCGAGGAGATCGCGGTCGCGGCGAATCGCCGTGAGATCGAAGCGTGCGGCGCGATCCTGCGCGGCGCGGTCCTGGAGTGCCACGATCGGGCGGAGGACGCTCTTGCGGATGGTCCCGGCAAGTCGCAACGACCACGGGCGCGGGAGGGCGAGGGCGAGAATGGCGACCGCGGTGCATGCCGCGAAGAGAACGATGTCGGTGCGAGCGGAGTCGCCCCTCTCCGACCCGCGCATCGTCAGGTGGTCAGCACGCTGCGGTATTTCTCGAAGTCGTCGAGAATACGTCCGGTCCCGCGAACCACGCAGGTGAGCGGATCGTCGTCCACGTGAATCGGCAACCCGGTTTCGTGCGACAGGAGCTGGTCGAGGCCGCGGATCAGCGCGCCGCCGCCGGTCATCACGATCCCGCGATCAACGATATCGGCTGCAAGCTCGGGAGGCGTGATTTCGAGGGCGCGCCGCACGGCGTCGACCACTGCCGCGATCGGCTCCTGCACCGCTTCGCGGATCTCCACGGAATGCACCCGCACCGTCTTCGGAATCCCCGAGACCAGATCGCGCCCCTTCACTTCCATGTCGCGCTCTTCAGCCGCCGCGTACGCTGATCCGATCTTGATCTTGATCGCCTCGGCCGTCGGTTCGCCGACGAGGAGATTGTAGTTCTTGCGCATGAAGAGCACGATCGCCTGGTCGAGCTCGTCGCCGCCGATGCGGATCGATGTATCGGAGACGATCCCTGACAGCGCGATCACCGCGATTTCCGTGGTGCCGCCGCCGATGTCGATCACCATGTTGCCGGTGGGTGTTTCGACCGGCAACCCGACACCGATCGCCGCAGCCATCGGTTCGGCAACCATCAGGACCTGTTTCGCACCGGCCGTTTCCGCCGAATCGCGCACCGCGCGGCGTTCGACTTCGGTGATCCCCGATGGGACGGCGACAATCACTTTCGGCTTGACGCGGAAGAAATGTTTGTCGATGATCGTCTTCAGGAAGTAACGCAACATTTTTTCGGTGACATCGAAGTCGGCGATCACGCCGTCCTTGAGTGGACGGACTGCGGTGATCCCCTCGGGAGTTCTCCCGAGCATCCGCTTCGCCTCGAGACCGATCCCCTTGATCCGGCCCGTCGCCTTTTCGATTGCGACGACCGATGGCTCGTTGAGGACGATCCCTTCGCCTTTGACATATATGAGCGTGTTCGCGGTGCCGAGATCGACCGCGATTTCGTTGGCAGGGAGGAAGGTACCGAACTTGAACAAGTTCATGTGAGGCGTCCGCGAGGAGTCAATTGCGAAGCTAAAGGTGGGGTCGAAGGGTAGCAAGGCAACGCATTGTGGTGCGCGAGGTTGGGCGACGTTGTGAGCGTTCGCTCACATACCTCCATGAGCAGATGCTCATCTAAACAGGATTCCCGTGATGTCGAACCGATCCACCTGATTCTATCCCCGCGTCGGCCTGTCGCGAGCGTTCGGACTGATATATTCCCTCCGATTACTCCCAACCTGGATTGCTGACTGTGAACGCTGTCGCGTCAATGCTCTGGCGTGCCCGGAGCGCCGTTGTCGTGGTCGTCCTGGGCCTCCTGACTGCATTCCCTGCCCACCTCGTGGCCCAGCAGATGGCCACCGAAACCCGCGATTCTCACCAGGCGCAGGACGCCGAGTTCGCGGCGAAGTATCGGGAGTGGACTGGGGATGCGAAGTACGGGTCGCCGCTCGTGGACCATCTCCCCACGGTCAAGGGAATCCCCTCCCCGCGAGACGTCCTGGGCTATGACGTCGGGGCACCGAAGAAGCTCACCTATTACGCCGATATGCTGAAGTACTACCGGGCGCTCGCCAAGGCGACGCCGCGGGTCAAGGTCGAGACGATCGGCACCTCAGATGAAGGGCGCGAGCTCGTGGTCATCTGGGTGTCGTCGGACGAGAACATGAAGCACCTGCAACAGAACCGCACCAACCTCGGCAAGCTCGCTGATCCGCGCGGACTGACCGATGAACAGATCCAGCAGTTGATCGCCGGGACCAAGCCGCAATACCACCTCTTCGGCGGCCTCCACAGCGGCGAAACCGGCCCGTCGGAGATGCTGATGGAGCTCGTCTACCGCCTCGCGACCGAGACGTCGCCGCTGATCACCCAGATCCGCAACAACGTGTATGTGTCGGTTACGCCGGCCGCGGATGCCGACGGCCGCGACCGCAACGTCGACTGGTTCTACCACGGGCTCGATGTGACGGCGCAGATGGCTGCCGACAGCGCGGCGCGAGCGGGCCGTGCTGCGAACGCGCCGGGCGACAGCGCTCAACGCGGTGGCCGCGGCGGCGGCGCCGGCGGAAGAGGTGGAGCACCAGGCGGTGGCCGCGGTGGCGGCGCCGGCGCACTCCCCTACTGGGGGAAGTACGTCTTCCACGACAACAACCGGGATATCAACCTGTCGCTGATCCAGATGCGCGACATCGCCGACTGGTACTTCACTGCGCATCCGCCGATCATGCACGACCTGCATGAATCCGAATCGCTGATGTACGACTACAGCGGCGGTCCGCCGCAGAATCCCAACCTCGATCCGATTCTCTTCTCCGAGTTGCCGTGGTACGCCAACTTCGAGATGGCACAGATGACCAAATGGGGGATGCCCGGCGTCTACGACTTCGCCTTCATGGACGGCTGGTCGCCAGGGTATCTCGGCTCGATCGCGTACAACCACAATGGCATGATGAAGATGTACGAAACGCAGTCGGGACGGGACGTCGAGCGTCCCGCCGCGCGGCGGGACAGCACGACGACGGTCGCTCGCAGCGACAGTAGTGTTCGCCGGGACAGTGCAGCGGCGGGAGCGGCAGGCGGCAGAGGTGAACGCGGAGGACGCGGAGGACGCGGAGGCACGCCCACAACCGGAGCCTCGGCCAACGGCCTCGAAGAAACCAACATCGCGACGCCGGCCGGTCGCGGCGTGGCGGGCGGTGGGCGTGGTGGTCCAGCCGCTGGCACAGGTGGAACGTTCGGCGGTCGGGAATCCGCGCCGCCGAGTGGGAAGGGCGGCTCACAGGATCGCGAGTGGTATCGCGGGCTCCCGATTCCACCCGACGCAATCGCCAACTTCAGCCGCCGCGACAACACCAACTACATGGAAACCGGAGTCCTGTCTGCGCTCCAGCTGACCGCAGCGTTCCCGAACGTCGTGGTGCAGAACTTCTACATCAAGTCGAAGAATTCGATCGACGACTGGCGCACGCACGGCCCGGCGGCGTATGTCATTCCCGCTCGCCCAGACATGACGCGCGCCGCGCAGCTGGTGAACGTGCTGCGCATCCAGGGCGTTGAGGTCGGCGTGGCAACCGAGCCGGTGAAGGTTGGCGACTCCACGTATGCCGCCGGATCGTACGTCATCAAGCGGAACCAGCCGTACGGGCGGCTCGTCAAGAATCTCCTGGAAAAGCAGGTCTTCCCCGATCCGAGACTCACCACGTACGACGACAGCGGCTGGTCGATGGGACTGGAGATGCTGGTCGACGTCGTGCCCGTGGCCGATTCGTCGATTCTCGGGGCTCCCGTCACGCCGGTCACGTGGGCCAAGGTCACCGGGACGGTGCGCGGCAACGGCACGGTGGCGATTGCGGTCGCTGACTACGGATCGAACAACATGATCGCGTTGCGGTACCGGCTGAAGAACGTTCCGATGAAGATCGCCGAGGAGTCGTTCAGCGTGAACAACGTCACGATGCCGGCCGGGTCCTTCGTCATTGCCGATGCGACCGATGCCGCTGCGATCCGCGCCGCCATCGACTCCCTCGGCCTCACCGCGGCCAACCTCGATGCGATGCCAACGGTGCCGATGCATGACGCCAACGTGCCGCGCGTCGCGATCTACTCCCAGTGGAACAGCACCCAGGATCTCGGCTGGTATCGCCTGACGTTCGACAACTATCACATTCCGTACGACCTGATCTTCAAGGAGCGGGTGGCGAAAGGCGACCTCAAGAAGGACTACGATGTCATCGTGATGGCCGACCAGAACATCAACAAGCAAGCGGTAATGCAGAAGGCCGCCGCGCGCCCGCAACCTTACGAGAAAAGCGACAAGTATCAGTTCCTCGGGATGTACGGGTCGACACATGACATGAGTGGCGGATTCGGCCAGCCGGGCGTCGATGCCTTCCAGCAGTTCCTCGATCAGGGAGGGACGCTGGTCGCGATCGGCCAGGCGGTGCACTTTCCGATCGACTTCGGGTGGGCGCGGACCACCGACACCAGCAATGTCCCGGGGCTCACGTCACAGAATCCGATCGTCACGGGCGAGATCGTCAATCACAAGTCGCCGATCTTCTACGGCTACGACAAGACCATGATCCCGATCAAGTACGTTGGGGGACCATCCTTGCGGGTCGGCACGGCAGACGAAGGCAACGTGCTGGCGCGCTACGAGGGCGGCGACGCGTCCGTGTTGTCGGGATTGATGGTCGGCGCCGATGCGCTCAAGGGGCGGGCATTTGCGGTCGACGTCCCCGGGGCGTACAACGGCCACGGCCGCGTGGTGCTCTTCACCAACAACCCGATCTATCGCTGGCAGAACCACGGCGAATTCAACATGGTCTTCAACGCCGTGATGAACTGGGATGACGAGGTCGCGGCCAAGCCAGTGCCGTAGCAGCCGGCCTCACTCGGTCAGGTACAGCCCTGTCGTCCGTACCTGATCGAGCAGATCGGCACGATGCCGTGCCGCTTCCATCATTTCCGGCGGCGCGCCAAGGAGTTCGAGGAGGAGGAGTGCGCTCCGCGATTGCGCCGGGCCAGGTGTGAGTCGATGATGAAAGACCAGCTGTCCGTCGACGACTGCATCGGTGAAGTGGTACGGCAGGTAGAGACCCGCCAGGAGATCGACGAGCTCACCGTCGTGGGTTGCCGCAATCACGACGTGCGGCGAGGGTTGACCATCCCGAGAGCGCAGCAGCTCGCGGAGCACTCCTTCGGCCGCGGCAATCCGCTCATTGGTATTGGTGCCGCGAAACACTTCATCAAGCAGAAACATCCGCGGCTCAAGTTCCCCGCTCTCCTTGATCATCGCCACCACACGTTCGGCCTGACTCAAGTACGAGCTCTTTCCGGATTCCAGATCATCGTCCGAGCGCATCCCGCTGCAGACGATCGATGCCGGCCCGCGGTAGCCAGTCGCCGGCACTGTGTTGACGGTGCGAGCGAGCAGCACAACCGTGCCAAACGTTCGAAGCCAGGTCGATTTGCCGGACATGTTGGAGCCGGTGATCAGCACGCCGGCCGGCTGGCCGATCGTGATCGAATTGCGAATGGCGTCGGGGAGAAGCGGATGCCAGGCGTCGGTCACGACGTAACCGGGCTCTGCCGTGATTGTCGGGCACGACCATTGTTCCGGTCGTGCGCGGAGTGAAGCGATGCTTTGCGCCACATCTGTGTCTCCGACAAACGCCAGCACCTCGAAGAGCGCATCGCGGTGATGGCGCAGTGCGCGCGAGACCCGCACCATCGCGTTGGCATCGAGGAGAAGGACGATGTTGAGGTATTCCCATAATCCATCGAGGAGCTCGTTCCCGGTCCCCTGGAGTCCCACAAGCAACAACGGCGCGCGGAGTGGCAGCAGCACGCCGAGCGCTTGCGCGATCCGCTCACCTCGTCTTGGGGAGGCGAGGCCAGCTTGGCCGCTGAGCTCCCGGGCGACATCGAGGATGCCGCCGAGCGCCCGGAGCGGCGCGATGACGTGTGCGGTCCGGGTGAACAGCCTGTGCCGAATCCAGATTCCCGCAAAGACAAGTGGCACGAGAACCAGGAACGCCCGCGGCCAGAACGGGACCATGACCGCAGAGCCGACCAGCGCGATGGATAGCACCGGCAGCCACGCCATCCAGCTCGGCGCAGGAACAGCATCGGGGTCGGTCAGGTCCCAGAGATCGCTCCGATCGCCGAGGCGCATGAGGAGAAGCTGGAGCTTCTCGCGCTCCTCGGCCGACGTTGCGAAGTTAGCGATCGCACGTTCGAGTTCGTCGCGCTCGGCTGCATCCGGCAACGACCGCAATCGGGCATAGAGGGCTTGACGGCCGAGCGTGGTAAGTGAGTTGTCGATAGCATCGAGTATTTCGTCGAGGAGGAGGTCGCGCGCGGTCTCCGCGGATATGCGGGCGCGGGCTGGATCGCGCCGACACGACATGGCGTGGAGCGCGTCGTCGCGGCGCCGAATCGTCGGAGGAGCACGGCGCACGCCCCATGCGGCCCGCAATTGCTGGAGCAGTCGACCGACGCGACGACTCATCGACTTGCGGCCCGCCCCCCCACACCCAGCTCCCGATACCTGAAACAGCTGACCAGGTGATCGTTGACCAGCCCTGTCGCCTGCATGAAGGCGTAGCAGATCGTCGTGCCGACAAAACGGAATCCCCGCCGCTTGAGATCCTTGCTCATCGCATCCGATTGCGGGGTGCTCGCGGGGACGTCGCCGTGACCACGCCGCCGCTCCTGACGCGGCGCACCATCGACGAACTGCCAGATGTACCGGTCGAACGATGCGAACTCGCGCTGCACGACGAGGAAGGCACGGGCATTCGAGACGGTGCTTTCGATCTTGAGCCGGTTGCGGACGATCCCGGGATTCTGCATCAGCCGTTCGACTCTCGCCGGCGTGTAGCGGGCAACCTTCGCCACGTCCCACTCGCTGAACGCCTCACGGTAGTTGTCGCGCTTGGCGAGGATCGTTGACCAGCTCAGGCCGGCCTGTGCGCCCTCGAGGGTAAGAAACTCGAAGAACCGCGTGTCGTCATGCACGGGAACGCCCCACTCCCGATCGTGGTACGCGATATCGAGTTCCTTGCGCGCCCAGGTGCAGCGCGGTGTGTCAGTCGGTCGCGGCATCGCTCCTCCTTAAATGAACGCGCGTGCCCACGGAATCCGCGGGCACGCGCGCTCACTATGGTAACCGATCAGATACCGCTCTTGGCGTCCTTCGCTCCACCCGCCGAGGCACGGGCGAGATCGCGGGCAGCCTGGGCCATCCACTGCACCCGCTGTCCATCGGTCGCCGACTTGGCGTCGCCGTCGAGCTGCGTGGCAATCTTGTTGAGCTCGCTCGCGCGGGCGGCGCCGTGCGCCTTCTCTGCCGCGTCGATTTCCTTCCAGAGCGCTTCACGTCGCGCCTGGGGGAGGCCGTTGTCGCGGTCGAGCTGGTCGAGGTACGACTTGACGACGGGGAACGCCGCCGGCCAGACAAGCTTCGGCTGGTCCTGCGGGTTGAACTGGTCCATATGGATCAGCTTGGCCGCATCGATCTCGTTCTGGGAGAGGAACTCGCTCGGCGTCAGATCGAAGATGTCGATCCCGCGGGCGATTTCCGAGGCATAAATGTGGCCGTTGTACCAGTAGCCGCACCAGAACCCGCCGATCACGATCCCGGTCGACTGCGAGTCGGCCTTCTCCGGGTGATTCGGAATCGGACCGCGATCGAAGTAGGCAATCTCCTGCACATGATCGGGATTGCTGAAGTCGAAGACGTCGACGCCGCCCTGATACCACCCCTGCACCATGATGTCGCGACCGGGCACGGGCAACAGCGAGCCGTTGTGAGCGACGCAGTTTTCCGCTTCGGTCTGCGCAGCCGGCATCTTGAAATAGGCGTGGCGGGTCAGCTTGCCGTTGTTGATGGTGAAGACCGCGTCGCTGCCCCAGTTGAGCGGATCGATCGCGCGGCAACGCGCACCGGTACCGCCGCCCCACTCATCGGTGAAGACCACCTTCTTGGCGTCGTTGCTGAATGTCGCCGAATGCCAGAAGGAGAAGTTGGTGTCGCCGACAAAGTCGAGGCGGGTCGGATTGAGCGGGTTCTTGATGTCGAGCAGCAGGCCGAGACCGGCACAGGCGCCACCAGCGAGCCCGGCCGACGGATAGACCGTGATGTCGTGGCACTGATTCGGACCGGCATTCGGATCGCGCGGCGCGCCACCCCGGCCGCCGCGACCGGCAGCCCCCGCGGTAAAGCGTGTCACGATCGCCTGCATCGCTGCCTGTGAGTCAGCCGCCGTCGGTGCACCGGTGCCACCGCGCGCCTTCTCGATGCTGTCGATCACCGGCGTCACCATTGCCGGCGGAAGCTGGGCAAGATTGATTCGGTCGGTCGGCGCGCCGCGCCCACCGCCCCGCCCACCCCGGCCCCGCGCCGCCGCGGTGTCGCCCGGCGGATTGCCGTGCGCCGGACCGTTGCTCCGCAATCCTTCGAAGATCCGTGCGCCCGCGACGACCTTCGCATCCTCGGGGTGTGCCAATGGCACCTTGATGATCTCGATGCGGAAACGTGCCGAGTTGGTCGAGTCGCCGCGGTCGATGCATCCGGCCATCTCGTTTGAATCACGAACCCCGGAGGTGCCGGAGATATACACGTAGAGATTGTTCTTGTCGTTGGGATCCTGTACCAGCGTGTGTGTGTGCGAGCCGCGGCAGTTCTGCACGTTGGCGACGACCTTCGGGTGCGCAATATCGGAGATGTCGAAGATACGGACGCCGATCATCCGGTCGGCGCCGCTCTGCACGCCACCGGCCTTGCAATCCTTCCGGTCGCCGGTGCTCTCGGACGAAATGAAGAGCAGGTTGCCCCAGACCGACGGATCGCCCTGCGAGGTGGGGCAATAGTACGCCGTCTTGATGAAGGGCTCCGAGGGGTTCGACACGTCCCAGATCTGGAAGCCGGAGAAATTCCCCTGGATGACGTAGTTCCCCTTGAACGCGAGATCGGAGTTCGCGTAGGTCAGGCCGCCGGCGTGATCGAAGACGTCCGGCTTGGCGTGATGCCCAACCAGTCGCATGTTCTTCTGCGCCGTACCTGCGTCATCGAATCCCGAGTGCAGACCGACGCGCGGGTCAGTGAGGGACGCGGCCATCGAATCGCGCGCTTCGGGAACGCCATTGCGCCCGTCGCGACTCGCCCTGCCCTGCGCCGAGAGTGTGGCGACCGACGCGGCCACAGCCAACGCCGATGCGCCGAGGATGCGGAGCCCGTGAAGAGCGCCAGAACGGATCGACTGCATGCGATGCTACTCCTTGGTGTAGGCGGACAACATTCCCTGCATGACGCGAATCTCGGCCGACTGATCGGCCTGCACAGTATTGGCAAAGGCGAAGATATCGGCTTGCTGGCCGGCGTCGGCGTCGAAGAGCGACTGCACCATGCCGAGCGCGCCCTCGTGGTGCTGGATCATGAAGGTCAGGAAGAGCTGGTCGAAGGTGGCGCCCCGCGACGCATCGAGGAGGGCCATCTGATCGGGGGTGAGCATCCCGGGCATCATGTGCATGCTCATGTCCATGGCGCCTTTGCTCATCCCCGGCATGTTCATCCCTGCCATCGACGTCGATGCGGTATCGTGATGGAGGTAGCCAAGAGGATCGGGGGCGTCGAGGTGGCGCTCCAGGAGCCATCCCTGCATGAGCTTGATCTCGCTCTCCTGGGTCAGCGCCACCTTCTTGCAGAAAAGCGCGACCTGCTGGCTGGCGCCGTGGGTGTTGGCCCAACCGGCCATCGCCACGGCCTGCGCGTGATGGTAGATCATTCCCTGCATGAACTGGACGTCGGCTGCGGTGTAGTCGTGGGCTTGTGCTGCGGCAGGATGAGTCACGATGCACGATGCAACTATCGCGATAGCTGGCCAGAGATGGCGACTTCGTGGCGGGGACTCCCGCATCGTCGGAACGTGCTCCTCGCGGCGAGGTGAACGCAGAACTGTATCGTAAACAGAAGGGACGGCGCGCGCTACTGGCCCGAGCGACCACCACTCACCATCAGGGCGTCTGAAGCAGCTTTCCTACCGCCCAGTGCTTCCGAATCCGCCGCCGCCCCGATCGGTCGCCGGCAATTCGCTGACCTCGTGAAAGACCACCGGTTCCACGCGTTGCACCAGCAGCTGCGCGATCCGTTCACCCCGACGGATCTCGAACGCCGCATCACCGTGATTGATCAGGATGACGCGAATCTCGCCGCGATAGTCGCTATCGACCGTGGCGGGCGAGTTGGGAAGCGAGATGCCGTGCTTGAGCGCCAATCCCGATCGCGGACGGAGTTGCAGCTCGTATCCGTGCGGAACGGCAACGGCGAACCCGGTCGGCACGAGCTCTCGCGCCCCCGCCTCGATGGTGACGTCGACGGCCGACACGATGTCCATGCCGGCGGCACCAGCCGTGGCGCGTGCCGGGAGCGGCAACCCGGCGCCGTGAGGGAGCCGGGTGATGAGGACGGTGAGCGTGTCAGTCACGCCGTGTCATACCGGGCACAGCGAAGGACTACAGGACCGTGTCGACATTGGTCGAGGGCAGCCCGAACGCTTCGGCAACACCGCCGTAGACGATTTTTCCGTCGACCACGTTGAGACCCAGCTTGAGGGCGCCGTCGCGCTTGCACGCTTCCTTCCACCCGTGCCGCGCCAGCTGGATCGCGTACGGCAGCGTGGCGTTGGTGAGCGCGAGCGTCGAGGTGCGCGGCACGGCGCCGGGCATGTTCGCCACGGCGTAGTGAAGGATCCCGTCGACGAAGTAGGTCGGGTCCTCGTGCGTCGTCGGCTTGATCGTCTCGACGCAGCCGCCCTGATCGACCGCAACGTCGACGATCACGGCGCCCTTCTGCATGATGCCGAGATCGGCGCGCGTGACGAGATGCGGCGCCTTCTTCCCCGGAATCAGCACCGCACCGATCAGCAGGTCGGCATCGCGGATCGCCTCGAGGATGGTGTGACGGTTGGAGAAGACGGTGTTCACGTTCGCCGGGAGTACCTCGTTGAGATAGCGCAACCGGTCGAGCGACGTGTCGAGGATGGTGACGTTGGCGCCGAGCCCGGCGGCCATCTTGGCCGAATTGATTCCGACCACGCCGCCGCCGATGATGACCACCTTCGCGGGCGGAACACCTGGCACGCCGCCCAGCAGCACGCCGCGGCCACCGAAGAGCTTCTCGTTGTACTTGGCGCCTTCCTGCACCGCGAGACGACCGGCGACCTCGGACATTGGCGTGAGCAACGGCAGCTGGCCGCCGGGCAGCTGCACCGTCTCGTATGCGACCGCGATCGCTCCCGACTTCATCACTGCGCGCGTGAGCGGTTCATCGGCGGCGAAATGGAAGTAGGTGTACATCACCTGCCCCTTTTTCATCCGCGGCCACTCGACGCTGATCGGCTCCTTGACCTTGATGATCATCTCGGCGCGCGCCCAGGTATCATCGGCGCTCGGTGAGATCGTGGCGCCCGCCGCGGCGTAGGCATCGTCGGCAAATCCACTGCCGAGCCCGGCGCCGGTTTCGACCAGCACCTGATGACCTTCGCGAACCAGCGCTTCGACGCCGGCGGGAACGAGACCGACGCGGTTCTCGTTGGTCTTGATCTCCTTGGGAACTCCGATCAGCATCGTCAACTCGCTTCTGCGCCAGCGGCGCACCTGGGGATGCAGGTCAAGCCGGCCCGAGCCGGACGGTCGTCATGCGCTCCGGGGGGAGGAAGTGCGCGGCAAGCGCCGAGGTTTCCTCCAGAGTCACGCCGTCGACGAGGCGGAGCACCTCGTCGATCGAACGGTACCGCTCGTCGTTCAGGACGTGCACGGCAAGACGGTTCATCCGGCTCACCGTGCTTTCCAGCGCCAGCATCACGCTGCCCTTGAGCTGGCCCTTGGCATCACGCAGCTCATCCGCCGGGATCCCGTCGCGCGAGACAGTGGCGAGCTCGTCGGCAATGACGGTGAGCGCCTGATCGGCCGTCGATGGTTGTGTGCCGACATAGATGCCGAAGACGCCAGCGGCGCGATACGACGCGTGCCAGGCGTGAATCGCGTAACAGAGGCCGAGTTCTTCGCGGACCCGCTGAAAGAGGCGGCTCGACATCCCGCCGCCGATCACCGCCGTCAGCAGCGCGAGCCCCCAGCGGCGATCGTCGGCGGCGTCGACGGTATCGGTCCCGACGATGGCGTGCACCTGTTGCAGGTCACGCTCTTCGCGCCTGGTGACGCCGCGGCTCGCGGTGGCAGGGAGCACTCCCGCCCGCGGAGCGCGCGGTTCGCCCGCCATCCACCCTTCGCCTTCGAGGAGGTCGAGTACCTGCTCATGTTCAATACGTCCGGCCACGGAGATCACTGCGTTTCCCGGATAGTAGCCATGCTGGTGGACGTCGCGCAGGTCGCCGACGCCGATGTCGTTCACCGTTTCCGGGGTGCCGAGAATCGAGTAGCCGTACGGGTGATCCGGCCAGAGCACTTCATTCCAGAGCTCGCCGACCAGATCGTCCGGCGTGTCGAGCACACCGTTCAATTCCTCGAGGACGACATTGCGTTCGAGCACGAGATCGGCGTCGCGCAGCAGCGGGCGGCGCACCAGGTCGGTGAGGACATCGACGGCGAGCGGCAGGTCGGCATCGAGCACGTGCGCCTGGAACCCGGTGTGATCGCGCGAGGTGAACGCATCGAGCGAACCGCCGCGCGATTCGAGCGACAGCGCAATCTCGCGCGCCGTCCGCCGTTCGGTGCCCTTGAAGACGAGATGTTCGAGGAGGTGAGAAACACCCATGCGCGCGCGCGGCTCGTGGCCGCTTGCGGTGCGAACCCAGATCCCCGCCGCGGCAGACCGGACGCCCGGAAGGCGTTCGGTCACCACGACGAGGCCATTGCGGCAATCGGTCCGAAAAAGCGCGTCGTCAAGCTGGACGGTGCGCCCCTGCGAACGATCGCTCACGGCTTGGGAATCAGCGCTTTCCGGGACAACCGCATCCGGCCGCGCTCGTCGACCTCGAGCAGCTTGACCTGCACGATATCGCCCTTCTTCACGACATCCTCGGTCTTCTCGACCCGCTTGTGGTCGAGTTCCGAGATGTGCAGCAGCCCTTCCACGCCCGGCATGATCTCGATGAACGCGCCAAACGCGGTGATGCTCTTGACCGGACCTTCGTAGACCGTACCCACGATCGGCTCGGCGACGATCGCCATCACCATCTCGCGTGCCTTGCTTCCGGCTTCGGCGCCCACTGCCGCGATGGTCACCAGACCGGTGTCGTCGATGTTGACCTTGGCACCCGACGCGTCCTGGATCCCGCGAATGGTCTTCCCCTTCGGTCCGATCACGTCGCCGATCTTGTCCGGCTTGATCTGGATCGTGATGATTCGCGGCGCCCACGGCGACATCTCGGCGCGGTGCGTCGGGAGAACCTTGTTCATCTCGCCGAGGATGTGGAGGCGACCCTTGCGCGCCTTCTCCAGCGCGTCGCGCATGATGTCGAGCGACATCCCTTCGATCTTGATATCCATCTGGATCGAGGTGATCCCGCTCTCGGTCCCTGCGACCTTGAAGTCCATGTCGCCGAGATGATCCTCGGTGCCGAGGATGTCGGTGAGGATCGCGATCCGGTCGCCTTCCTTGATCAACCCCATCGCCACACCCGCGCACGCCGACTTGATCGGCACGCCGGCATCCATCAGCGCCAGCGATCCGCCGCAGACGGTCGCCATCGACGACGAGCCGTTCGACTCGAGCACCTCGGAGACGAGGCGGATCGTGTACGGGAAATCCTCGAAGTGCGGCAGCAACGGCTGCAGCGCGCGCTCGGCGAGTGCACCGTGCCCGATTTCGCGCCGCGACGTGCCGCGCATCGGCTTCACTTCGCCGGTGGAGTACGGCGGGAAGTTGTAGTGGAGCATGAACGACTTGGTGTGCAGCCCGGCGACGTTGATGCCGTCGAGCTTCTGCTCGTCGTCGGCGGTACCGAGCGTCGTGACCACGAGCGCCTGGGTTTCGCCCCGGGTGAAGAGCGCTGACCCGTGCGGCCTCGGCAGGACGTGGGCTTCGACGGTGATCGGACGAATCGTGTCGCCGTCGCGTCCGTCAACGCGCTCACCCTTGGTGAGGATCTGCTCGCGCATCACCCGGTACTCGACATCCTCGAGTTCACCCGCGATCTCCTTGGCACGATCCGGGAATTCCTCGGCGAGCCCGGCGACCACGTCCTTGCGGACCGTCGCGAGTCCCTCGCTGCGCCCAGCCTTGTCCTTGGCGTTCATCGCCTTCGCCATCGACTTCTCGGCAAGTGCGCGCACGCGCTTGACGAGCGCTTCGTCCTTCGCGACCGGCGCCCATTGCATCTTCGGCTGGGCATTCTTCGCCACCAGATCGGTGGTGTGCTTCACCAGCTCGCGAATGCCGTGCTGCGCCACCTGCAGCGCCTCGACGACCTGCGCTTCCGAAATCTCGAGCGCGCCGCCTTCGACCATCAGGATCGAGTCGGCCGAGCCGCTGACGATCATGTCGAGTGACGAGAATTCGAGCTGCTGGAAGGTCGGGTTGAGCACCCATTTGTCCTCGATCCGTCCCACTCGCACCGCGGCAATCGGACCGCTCCACGGCACTTCGGAGAGGGACAGTGCCGCCGACGCGGCGAAGACACCGAGGACATCGGCGTCGTTCTCCTGGTCGGCGGAGATCACGGTCACGAAGACCTGGACCTCGTTCTTGAACCCTTCCGGGAAGAGCGGCCGGATCGACCGGTCGATCACCCGCGCGGAGAGGATTTCACCGTCGGAAGGGCGTCCCTCACGCTTCAGCCATCCGCCCGGAATCTTGCCGGCAGCGTACTGCTTCTCGCGGTATTCGACCGTGAGCGGAAAGAACGGAAGGGTGGAGATGTTGGGAGAGACGGTGACGGCGGCGAGGACAACGGTTTCTCCGAACTGGATGAGAACCGACCCTGCGGCCTGCTTGGCGAGGCGGCCGGTCTCGATGACCATGGGCCGCCCCGCGAACTGCGTTTCAATGCGCTGCACGATGTTCCTTCAATGCGTATGAGCACTCCAATACACAAAAGGCGTCCCACAGTGCTCGCGTGGGACGCCCTGCAGCTTCAGCACCGGATCAATTCCGGAGGCCGAGTTCTGTGACCAGTGACCGATAGGCCGAGAGATCGCGGCTCTTGAGATAGTTCAAGAGCCGGCGCCGCGTGCCGACCATCTTCAGCAACCCCTGCCGACCGTGGTGGTCCTTGGAGTGGGTGCGGAAGTGCTCGGTGAGGTCGTTGATCCGCGCCGTCAACAGGGCAATCTGGACCCGGGTCGACCCGGTGTCGGTGTCATGCTGGCGGTGCTTCTCGATGACGGGCTGCTTCTCGATCATTCCATGTCCTGAGTCAAGCTGCGCTTACACTTAGGTCTTCTCTGATAGCCTTCTAGAATATGAAGATCGAGCCCGAATCGCAAGGGGGAGATCGCCCGCGCCAGCGGCACAGACGCCGTCGCCTAGGAGGAGCTCGGGAATCAGCGCCCGAACAGTCGCCAGATGTCGTTCTTGAAGGCGATCGCCATGAGCAGGACCACCAGTGCGAGCCCGACCATCGAAAACGCCTCCCTGATAGCGGTCGGCAGCGGCCGGCGGATGACCCCCTCCACCAGAAGGAAGAGGAATGCTCCGCCGTCGAGAATCGGGATCGGCAGCAGATTCACGATGGCGAGGTTGACCGAGATCAGCCCGATGAATGCCAGGAGGTTGTCGAACCCCTGGCGAGCCTCCTGGGCGGCCATCTGACCGACGAGGATCGGGCCGCCCACTTCCTTGGACGAGACATGACCGTCGGCGATCCCGCGGAGGGTCCGGAAGATCGTCCCGGCAGACGAGACCGATGCGTGGGTCCCGGCCTTGAGCGCCCCCCACGGCCCCAGCGACTTGGTGAGATAGCGGGCCCGGCTTGCGACGCCGATCCGTCCGACCATCGGCGACGACGGGTCATCGGGGATCTGGTGCTCTGCCTTGGGGGTGATGGTGAGGTCGCGCTGCTCACCGTGCCGGATCACGGTGAGGTGCAGCGCCCGCCCTGCCGCGGGCTCGATCCGCTCGACCGCATCGGCGAAGGAGCGGATCGGCGCGCCATCGATCGCGATGAGCGAATCACCGACGGCAAGCCCAGCCGCCTGCGCCGGCGTTCCGACGCCCACCTGGCCGATGACCGGTGATTGGGTCGGCTCGATGGCGGTCGCCAGCTCGGCCCGCTCACCCAGGGCGTCGCGGTGCAGCGGGATGACCAGATCGGACCGGCCGGCGAAGGCGATATCGACCTGGTTGTCGGACCCTTCCGCGATCCGCTCGGTGATGTCATCCCACGAGGTGACCGGATGCTTGTCAACCGACACGATGCGGGTGCCCGGCGGGATCGACGCCATCGCTGACGCCGCTGCGGGGAGTTCACTGGCCAGCACCCTTCCGATCGTCGTCGTCGGGTCGTAGCGCGAGCCGTTCTTCCACGCGAGGCCCGTGAAGATCACCAGCGCGAAGACCGCGTTGAACGTCACGCCGGCGAGGATGATGATCATCCGCTGCCACACCGGCTTCGCCTCGAAGACGCGATCGGGCGGAACGATTTCCGTTCCCGCGCTCCCTTCGAGCACCGACGACGCGGGCTCGGTTTCGCGCGAGGCCATCTTGACGTATCCGCCGAGCGGAAGCCATGCGATCGCCCACTCGGTTTCGCCCTGCCGGAACGAGAGCCCCGGAATCGGCTTGCCGAAACCGATCGCGAAGCGATGCACCCACACGCCGAACGACTTTGCGGCGACATAATGGCCAAACTCGTGCACCAGCACGAGCACGCCGAGCACCACGGCGAGAATCACCACGGTGAAGAGCACGTTGCCGATCATGCGAGTACCTCGTGCGCCATCCGACGTGCGTCCGCATCGGCCGCGCGGATGGCATCGAGCGAGTCCGCGGGCGCCGACGTCATCTGCGACAGGACGGTGTCGATTGTGGCGGCGATGTCGCCGAAGCCGACATGTCCCGCGAGAAATGCGGCCACAGCCACCTCGTTTGCGGCGTTGAAAGCCGCCGGCATCGTCCCTCCGGCGCGGCCGGCGGCGATACCGAGCCGGAACGCCGGAAAACACTCATGCCGGAGCGGCTCGAAGGTCAGCGGCCCCGCCGCGACCGGATCGAATCGCCGGACACCATCGTCGGTGAGACGCATCGGATGGGAGAGGGCGTACAGGATCGGCACCTCCATCGACGGAAATCCGAGTTGCGCCAGGACGCTTCCGTCCGTGAACTCGACCAGCGCGTGGATCACGCTTTGCGGATGGACCACCACTTCGACCGCGTCATACGACAACCCGAAGAGGTGATGCGCCTCGATGACTTCGAGCGCCTTGTTGGCCAATGTCGCGGAATCGACGGTGATCTTCGACCCCATCCGCCAGGTCGGGTGCTGCAGCGCTTCGGTCACCGTGGCGCGCGCCACGCGATCGCGATCCCAGGTGCGAAACGGGCCGCCGGACGCCGTGAGAATGATCCGCGACAGCGCCGGCTCCATGGTGGTGGTACACTGGAGCACCGCACTGTGTTCCGAATCGATCGGTACGACTTCCCCGCCGCCGTCACGCGCAGCCGCGTTGACCAGGGCCCCGGCCATGACGAGCGATTCCTTGTTGGCGAGCGCGACGCGCTTCCCCGCCAGGAGGGCCGCGAGCGTCGCGTCGAGTCCGGCAGCGCCAACCACGGCATTCACCACGATGTCGACATCGGACCTCGTCGCCGCCTCGACCAGCGCTTCGGGGCCGGTGGCAACGCCGGCGTGGCCATTGCCATGCACCAGACCCGCGAACGCGGGCTTCCACGCCGCGCATTGCTCGGCCAGTCGATCACCGTTCGATCCGGCGACGAGCGCCGAGACGTGAAAGGCTTCGCGATGCCGGCTGATTACGGCGAGGGTACTGACGCCGATCGACCCGGTACTGCCGAGCAAAGCAATCCCGCGCGGGGCGGAGTGAGCTGGCGAGGTCACGTCAAACCGATCAGGTGGTACCCGATCGCCGCGGCCGGCAGGACGAAGTAGAGGGAATCCAGGCGATCGAGAACGCCCCCATGTCCCGGGATCAGTGCCGATGAATCCTTCACCCCTGCTTCACGCTTGAGCACCGACTCCGCCAGATCGCCGATCTGTCCGATGACCGTCACGGCGAGCGCGAGGAGTGCGATGGCAATGATCGGCGTATCGATCGCGAGGCGCGGAAAGATCGCCAGTGCGTAGATCACGCCTGCAATCGTTCCGACCACGGACCCTGCGATCGAACCGGCCCAGGTCTTGTTGGGAGAAATCGTTGGCGCGAGCTTCGCGCCACCAATCATTCGCCCGGCGAACATCGCCGCTGAGTCGCAGATCCAGATCACGATCATCGGCAGGAAGAGCACTGCCGTCCCGGTCCATGAATCGGTCGACCACCGCGCGTGACGAATCATGAATGCCGATGCCGGCAGGACCCCGGTGTACATCGCGCCGAACAGTGTCACGGCGACCACCTCGAGCGGCCGCTCCTGCGGCGCCCGCGTAAAGGTCGCGATGCCGAAGATGATCATGAACGCGGCGATCATCACCATCGGCGTTGCCAAGGCCCACTGGAATCGAATCGGCCATTGCAGCACCAGTTGCAGCAACAGCACGGGGAGCACCGCCGCCACGATCCCGACAGCGCGGAGCGGCTTGATTCCGTTGCGTTCCGCGAGGTGGAAGAGTTCACCGGCGCCGAGCGCTGCCGCGACCATCAGCAACGCGGTCAGCAGCCAACCTCCGACCCAGATGATCGCGACCGCCGCTGGAATGGCGATCGCTGCGAAGGCGATGCGGCGCGTCATGTTGGCGTCCATGCGGACGTTGCCTCAGGCGCTCACGCGACCGAAACGCCGGTCGCGCTGCTGGTAGTCCAGGATTGCCTCGAACAGTTCTTCCCGCGTGAAATCCGGCCAATGCACGGCAGTCACATGGAATTCGGCGTAGGCAAGCTGCCAGAGCAGGAAGTTCGAAACCCGGAGTTCGCCTGAGGTGCGGATGAGCAAATCGGGGTCCGGCCACTCTGCCGTGTACAACTCGGCGGCCATCGCAGCTTCGTCGATGGCGTCGGGTTCGATTTCGCCCTGGCGAACGCGTTCAGCGAGATGCCGGGCAGCACGGGTCAGTTCCGCCCGCGACGAGTAGGAGAGACAGACGTTCAGTGCCAACGCGCTGCCGCCCGCGGTGAGCGACTCGATCTGATCGACGGCGTTCCGCCCGGACAGCGTCAGTCTCGAGAGGTCACCGAGCATCCGCACCGCGACACCTTCGTCGCGCAGCTCCTTCGCTTCGATCGCGATGTACTCTTCGAGGAGCGCCATCAGCGCTTCGATTTCCGACGCGGGGCGCTGCCAGTTTTCCTGTGAGAAGGCGAAGATCGTCAGCACCGGCACGCGAGCCTGCAGGCAGCCCTCGACGCTTTCGCGGACCGAGGTCATCCCTGCCTGATGGCCGGCGCTTCGCGGCAGGCCACGGTCTCGCGCCCAACGCCCGTTGCCATCCATGATGATGGCGATGTGTCGCGGGATGCTGCCGTTGAGACGAAGTTGCTCCAGCCGTGGCGACGTGTCGGCAGTCATCACACCTCGAGGATTTCGGCTTCCTTCGCCTTGAGCTGTGCTTCGATCTGATGAATGGCTTCGTCGGTGTGCTTCTGGACTTCCTTCTCGGCCCGGGTTTTCTCGTCCTCCGGCACCCGCTCGGTCTTCTTGATTCGCGCCATCGCATCGGTGCGCGCCTGCCGCACCGCGACGCGTCCCTCCTCCACCAGCTTGCCGCAGATCTTCACCAATTCCTTGCGCCGCTCTTCGGAGAGCATCGGCAGCGGCACCCGAATCAGGTTTCCCTGCGACTGCGGATTGAGGCCGAGATTGGCGTCGCGGATCGCTTTCTCGATCGCGACCGACAGGCTCTTGTCGAACGGCTGCACGGTGAGCATCCGCGGCTCAGGAGCACTCACCATCGCCACCTGCACCAGCGGCACGTGCGCGCCGTACGCTTCGACGCGGACGGTGTCGAGCAGCTGCGGCGAGGACTTACCGGAGCGGATCCCCTGCAATTCGCGCCGGGTATTCTCGACCGCCTTCTGCATGCCTTCGTGCGCCGTCTTGACCAGTTCGGGGAGTGTCATCGGACGAGGGTGCCGACGCGTTCGCCGCTGAGGACGCGGGCGATGGCGCCAGGCTGGTTGATGTTGAGGACGACGATCGGGAGCTTGTTCGCCTGGCAGAGGCCGAAGGCGTTGGCATCCATCACCGCGTAGCCATTCACCAGCGCCTCCTGGAAAGTGATCTCGGAGAGGAGCTTGGCATCGGGGGATGTCCGTGGATCGGCGGTGTAGACGCCGTCGACGTTGGTCGCCTTGAGCACCACTTCAGCTTCCATCTCCAGCGCGCGCAGCACCGCCGCGGTATCAGTTGAAAAGAACGGGTTGCCGGTCCCGCCGGCGAAGATCACGATCCGCCCTTTTTCGAGATGGCGCATCATGCGCCGGCGGATGTACGGCTCCGCCAGCGACTCCATCCGGATCGCCGTCAGCACCCGGGTCTGCACGTCGAGCGATTCCAGGACGTTCTGCAGCGCGAGCGAATTGATGACGGTGGCAAGCATCCCCATGTAATCGGCGGAGACGCGATCGAGCCCGTGCCCGCTGGCTGCCGCACCACGAACGATATTGCCGCCGCCGACGACGAGACCGAGGGAGACCCCCATCTCATGTACTTGCTTGATCTCGCCGGCGAGCGTGCCCATCACCTGGTAGTCGAGCCCACCGCCCTTGTTGCCGGCGAGCGCCTCGCCGGAAATCTTGAGCAACGCCCGGCGGTAGGGCTGCGTCATCAGACTTCGCCGACCTTGAAGCGGGCGAAGCGGGCGACCGTGGCACCGGGGATCCGGCCGAGCATCTGCCCGATCGTGACGGATTCATCCTTGACGAACGGCTGATCGACCAGGGCGCGCTCGGCGGCGAACTTGCGGACCTTTCCCTCGACGATCTTGGCGCGGATCGCTTCGGGCTTCCCTTCCTGCGCCACCTGCTCCTCGGCGATGCGACGCTCACGATCAAGCAGCTCCGCCGGAATGTCGGCGGAGGTGACGGCGATCGGATCCGCCGATGCGATGTGCAGCGCAATTTCCGCGGCAAGCGCCATCGCGGCGTCGTCAGCGGCACCGTTCAGTTCGACGATGACACCGACCTGTCGGTTGTGATGACGATAGACGCCAACGGCACCCGCGGCGGCGCCGAACCTTGCGACCCGCTTGAGCGTCATCGCTTCGCCGGTCGTGCCGGAGGTTTCCTTGATCAGCTGATCGATCGACTTGCCGTCGATTGATTCGGCGAGGAAGCCATCAAGCGTGACACCGACCGGACTCGACTCGAGGGCGTGCGAAGCGAGACGCTGCGCCAGCATCTGGAAGCCGTCGGTCCGCGCGACGAAATCGGTCTCGCAATTCAGCTCGATCATCGCGCCGCGGTCGGAAACGCTCTCGATCACGACGAGTCCCTGCGACGCGTCGCGGCCGGCGCGCTTCTCGGCCTTGGCGATCCCCTTCTTGCGGAGGATTTCGCCCGCCATCGTCATGTCGCCGTTGGCCTCTTCCAGCGCCTTCTTGCAATCCATCATCCCGGCGCCGGTACGGGCGCGGAGCTCCGAGATGTCCTTGGTGCTGATAGTCATTGCGGTCATCGGCTCGTAGTCTAACGGGTTCTCGTTGCAAAACCGCCGCCCGGAGGTGGGCGGCGGCACTGTCGGCATCCGGCGCAGCCGCCGGTCGTCCCGATTCCTCGAACGGCCGGCCGATCAGGCCAGCGTGTCGCCGCCCTCGCTCGATCCGCCGGCGTCATGCTTGAGCCGCGCGGCGATTGCCTCGGGGCGCGCTTTCCGCTTGCGGCGGGGGCGGCGCTTCTTGCGATCCTCTTCCGACGCTCCGTCGCCTTCGCCCGCGGAGTAGGTCTCGGCTTCCTCATCGAGCGCCACATCGCGCACCGGCATCTGGGCGCGGGCTTCGCGCACCGCTTCGCAGAGCGCGCCGGTGATCAGCGACACGCTGCGGATGGCGTCGTCGTTGCCGGGAATCGGCACGCTGATGACATCGGGGTCGGCGTTGGTGTCGACGATGGCGACCACCGGAATGCCCAGCCGGTTCGCCTCCTGGACCGCAATCTTCTCCTTCTTGGCGTCGACCACGAAGAGTGCGCCCGGCAACCGCCCCATCATCTTGATCCCCTCGAGGTTGCGCGAGAGCTTCTCGCGTTCCCGCTCGAAGAGGAGTTGTTCCTTCTTGGTGTAGTTCTCGAAATCGCCTTCCTGCGCACCCTGTTCGAGATCGCGCAGACGGCGAATCTGTTTCTTGATCGTCTGGAAATTGGTGAGGGTGCCGCCGAGCCAGCGCTCGGTCACGAAGTGACAGCCGGCGTTGCGCGCTTCGGACTCCACCACGGCCTTGAGCTGGCGCTTGGTGCAGACGAAGAGAATGTTCTCGCCCTTGAGCGCGACCTGCTTGAGGAGATCGGCCGCCTGCTGCAGCTGCTTCAATGTCTTCTGCAGATCGATGAGGTAGATCCCCGAGCGCTCGGCGAAGATGAAGCGGCGCATCTTGGGATTCCACCGGCGGGTCTGGTGACCGAAGTGCGTGCCGGCGTCGAGCAGGTCCTGCAGTGTAGGAATGGCCACGCGAAACAGCTCCTGAACTGTGGGTTGTACGCTACGCCGTCCATCTGCTGCGATCACGACCCGACAGGGCACCCGCGAACGCATCCGGCGGCGAGCAGCTTCGCACGCCACGGCGGCGTGCGTGTGTGGTGCGACCGGTGCAGCTCCGTCGGCCCGCGGTCATGTAGTGCAATACAAGGCAATTCGTCTGCAGCAGGCCCTTCGAATTAACAAGCTCAAACCAATGCTGGGCCAGCGGGCCCTTCGACTCGATCGCTACGCGATCTCGCTCAGGGCAGTTTTCGAAGCGTTTAGCGCTTCGAAAACTGGAACCGCTTACGCGCGCCCGGCCGGCCCGGCTTCTTCCGCTCCACCGCGCGCGGATCGCGCGTCAGCAAGCCGGCAGGGCGAAGCTTGGCGCGGTGCTGCGGGTCGGCTGCGACCAGTGCACGCGCCACGGCGTGGCGCATTGCGCCAGCCTGGCCTGCCACACCGCCACCGTCCACATGCGCCATCACATCAAAGGTGCCGAGCGTGTCGGTCGCGGTGAACGGCTGCTGAATGTGCTGCACCAGCGACGGCCGGGGGAAATAATCACCGAGAGTGCGTCCGTTGACGTCCCACTTGCCAGTGCCCGGCGTGAGATAGACCCGGGCAACACTCGTCTTGCGGCGGCCAATCGCCTGCCAGCGGAATTCGGAAGAAGCGGCCATCAGTTGGTCTTCGCCTTGGTGGCAATGGTGATCGGCTTCGGCTGCTGGGCTTCGTGCGGATGCTCCGCGCCGCCGTACACCTTGAGCTTGGTGCGCATCTTCTGACGCGCCAGGGAATTCTTCGGCAGCATGCCGAAGACGGCCTTCTCGATCACCCGGTCCGGGTGCTTGGCGAGGAGATCTTCGGCGACCGTGTAGCGATCGTGACCCATGTAGCCGGTGTGCCGGAAGTACTCCTTCTGGCTCGCCTTGCGCCCGGTCAATTTGACCTTGGACGCGTTGAGCACGATGACGAAGTCGCCACCGTCCATGTGCGGCGTGAAGGTCGGCTTGTGCTTGCCACGAATCAACTGCGCCACGTGCGTTGCGAGGCGGCCGAGCGGAACGTCGGTCGCATCGATCACATGCCAGTCGTGTTGCAAGTCCGAATGCTTGGCGCTGAAAGTCTTCATTTCCCGCGAATCCCCATCAAATGCTCTGGAACGGCTGTCTGAAGTAGCCCTCCAAGTTAGCCTCCAGCAAGCGATTGGGGCAAGTGGACCCTCGCGAGAACGGTCCCGGCCAGCAGATCACTCCCCGGCAGCCTCGGCGGGGCCCAGTTCGAGGAGCCTGGCCCCCTTCTCCACCGCCTGCCCGGCCTCCACCAGGACGGCGCGCACCGTCCCTGCGGCGTCGGCCTTGAACTCGTTCTCCATCTTCATCGCCTCGAGTACCAGGAGCGGCGTCCCGACGGCGACCGTATCACCGGCTTTGACGTGCACCCGCAGAACCATACCGGGCATCGGGGCCTTCAGGGTGGCGTGGCCATCCGACGCCTTGCCGGCGCCGACCAGCAGGCGGATCTGTCGGCTCCGCTCGTCCTCCACCGAAAGCTCGCGCACCGCCCCGCCGTCGACGAGCCGCATCGAGATCCCGTCGACGCGATCGAGTGCGACCGTGGCGGCGTCGCCGTTGATCACCACCCGGAGCTCGGGCGTGCCCCGGGTTCGCTCGACTCGCGCCTCGACCGGCCGGCTGTCGACACGAACCGCGTCACTGTCCAGCTCCACCGCCACGCTCCGGTCACCGATCGTCACGATGTACTTCACCGCTGCTCCAGGATGGCGAGAGTTTCCAGATGCGCTGTCTGCGGGAACTGATCATACGCCGTGACACTACGCACGCGGAACCGGGGTGCGAGGCGCTGCAGGTCGCGCGCGAGCGTCGCCGGGTCACAGGAGATGTAGGCGATCGTCGAGACCGTGGACGCGGTGAGCGCATCGGTGACCGACGCCGCCATACCAGTCCGAGGCGGATTCGTGACCACTATGGTCGCAGCCGGGAGGGTCGCGATGACCTCCTCCACACTCCCGGTACGCCGATCGGGGCCTGCCGGTCCGAGGGTGACAGCCAGAGCCACCGCCGCACGATCACGTTCGACGCTCACCACCATGGCGCCGCGGGCGGCAAGTGCAACCGTGGTCTCACCGATTCCTGCGTACAGATCCCACGCGACCTGCCCGCCGATCTCGCCGAGGGCCTCGATCGCCGCCGCACGAACCTGATTTCCCACCGCGGGATGGACCTGTTCGAAGACCGTCGCCGGCCACGGCGTCTCGGCGCCTGCGAGGGCGCGGGGCCGCCCGCCCGCCGGATGCCACCAGATGCAGACCGCAAGGCCGGCATCACTCAATGCGCGATGCAGTGTCTTGGCGCCGGTCCACGCCGAGGCCCCTTCCGGCGTGCTCACGACAACGTGCCGCCCGCCGTCGCGGTCGAGACGGAACGCCACGCGGGTCCCATCGCCCGGGAGCAGCGAACGATGGCTCCGCACCACCGCGTGCACTTCGCGAATTTCGGGTCGCGCGATCAGGCAGTCATGCAGGTCAAAGACGCGCACCGCGTCCTGCAACGGATGATATCCGAGAAGTCCGCGCCAGATCGTCAATGTGATCCGGGTGCGGTACGCGAACGGATCGGGAGGTGGCGCCACCGGAGGATCGTCGATCTCGACGTGTCCGATGCGTCGAAGCGCATCGCCGGCGATGCGTGCCTTGGCCGCACGCTGCGTCGGCGCGTCAAGATGCATCAGCTGGCACCCGCCGCACCGATCGTTGATGTAATGCGGGCACGGCGGGTCCACGCGTCCGGGACCCGCAACGATCACTGCATCGATGGCGGCGCGAGCGTACCGCGCGTGGAGCTGCACCGATCGGAGCCGGAGCCGGTCGCCGGCGGCGGCGCGAGGGATGAAGACCGCCCGTCCATCATCCAGCGTCGCGACACCGTCCCCGCCGCCGGCGAGCGAGCGCACCGTGACCTCGGTTCCCTCCGATGTCACAGGAGCGCGTCGCGCCGTCCTGCGCGGGCCCAGTCGCTGAGTGCCGCGTGGCGATCGGGAGCGCTTCCGGCGAGCGGGGGAACCGGCCGCCGTGACGTGCGGCGCTCTTCAGCGAGCCACGCCGCCGTGATCGCCAGCCGCGTGATGGTCCGTTCATCCGTCGGCGCCGTCAGCAAGTCGGCGCGGCGGTCGAGGAACTGGATGTCGATGGCGCCGTCGACGAAATCACGATCGGCAAAAAGCTGCCGATGGAACGGTGCGTTCGTTGCGACGCCGACGATGGCGAGCTCGGTCAGCGCCCGCTGCATCACGGCGATCGCTTCGCGTCGCGTCGCGGCGTATGCGATGAGTTTGGCGATCATCGAGTCATAGAAGAGGGTGAGCTCTGAGCCGGTCTCGACACCGCTCTCCCACCGCACCCCCGGTCCCGCCGGGGCACGCATCCAGTGGATCGTCCCGGCGCTGGGGAGCAGGCCGTTGGCGGGATCTTCGCTGGTGATGCGACATTCGATCGCCCACCCGCGCGGCGCCAGCGGACCGCGCGCAATCGACATCGTCATCCCGCGCGCAATGCGGAGCTGTTCGCGGACCAGGTCGACGCCGTAGACCGCTTCGGTGACCGGATGTTCCACCTGAATCCGGGTGTTCATCTCGAGGAAGTAGAAGGTGCCGTCAGCGGCGAGCAGGAACTCGCAGGTGCCGGCGCCCCGATACCCGACGGCGACCGCAGCAGCAACTGCAGCCACACCCATGCGCTCGCGGAGTGTGGCGTCCACGGCAACCGACGGTGATTCCTCAACCAGTTTCTGGTGACGCCGTTGAATCGAACATTCGCGTTCACCCACGTGAATCGTGCGTTCGTGATCGGCGAGGACCTGGATCTCGACATGCCGCGGACGCTCGATGAACTTTTCCAGATAGATACTGCCGTCGCCGAACGCCTTGAGTGCTTCACTCGTCGCCGCCGACATTGCTGCGAGGAGGTCGCCTTCCGCGCGCACGACGCGCATCCCCTTCCCGCCGCCGCCCGCCGCCGCCTTGACCAGGACCGGGTAGCCGATCGACGCCGCCGCAGCGATCGCCTCCGACAGATCACCGAGCGGCGTGGTCAGTCCTGGCACGATCGGAACGCCCGAGTGCGCCATCAGACGACGCGCCGCGGTCTTGTCTCCCATCGCAGCAATCGCCGATGCTGGCGGCCCGATCCAGATCAGCCCGGCTTGGGTGACTGCGTTGGCAAACGCCGCGCGCTCGGAGAGAAAGCCGTATCCCGGGTGGACCATCGTCGCACGGCTCTCGCGCGCCGCATCGAGGAGGCGGTCAATCCGCAGGTAGCTCTCCGCCGGCGCCGGTGGTCCGAGTCGCACGGCGTGATCGGCCGCGCGCACGAACGGCGCGTGACGATCGGCGTCCGAATAGACCGCGACGCTCTCGAGCCCTTCGTCGCGGCAGGCGCGAACGATCCTGAGCGCGATCTCACCGCGGTTGGCAATGAGCACGCGCGGCGTCTCCGGCGCCGTCACGGGGCGCAGGATGCGATGGCGGGGAGAGTCAGTGCGTCAGTGTTGACGAAAAGCGAGGAGCACAGCCCGTGATTGCGGCGCGCGGCGAGATCGTAGGCGTCGCGCGCCGCAATGGTCCAGACCGAACCAGTGAGTCCGGTGCGTCCGAACTGAAACACGCTTAGCGGCGTCTGCCAGGCCGGCGGCGGAGGCGGCGCGACGGTGCTGAGCACCATGCGCGACGCGTGCCATTGCAAGTCCGGGCTTGCGACCGAGTCGACGCTCGGCGTGAGACACACCGGACGGCTCTTCGCAGCACTTGCCAGCGCGGCAGGAAGATCGGCAGCTGAATCGGCGCCGATGGTGCGCGCCATCGCCGCCCGGTACCGACCGTCGGCGCGATAGACGTCGGGGCGAAGGAGGATGAGATCGGCGCGGGTGCCCTGCAGCCGCGCCCCCCACGCCGACGCCGTCTCGACCAGCGAAGACGTCACCAGCACGCCGTTCCTGGGACACGACTCGAGAAGATTCCGGCCGAGTTCGAGAAGGACCGGGGGGAGCGGAAGGTCGACCGCTTCGGGATGCCAACTCGCCAACGAATCCCAGCCATTTCGTTCGACGCGCAGCGTGCCGCGCTCGACCGCTACCATGACGCGGAAGACGCCGGCCGAGTCGACCAGCAGTTGCTGCGCAGGTTCAAACGACGTGCTGGCAAAATCGAGGAGGAGGCCGCCCGAGGCCTCGGGTCGATGGCCGGCGCGGTGCCACGCCTGCGCCTGTTCGAGATAGATGCGTCCGAGATAGAACCATGCCCGGCCATCGTTCGGCCGCTGCATGAGATGCTGACCGAGCAGGTCGGTCGCCGAGTCGCTCTGACCCTTGCCGACGTACTCCTGCGCACGCTGGATCACGCCTGCGGCCATGGCCACGGCGTCGACCTGCGTCTGTTGCGCCGGCAGCGCAGCAGCAGCGGCAAGCGCAAGGGTCAGGAATCCGAAGAACGATCGCGATATCGAGGTCATCACAATGGAATACATCCATGCTTCTTGGGCGGGTTCCGGTCGCGCTTGGTCGACAAGGTCCGCAGTGCATCGATCAGCCGGGGGCGGGTGTCCCTCGGATCGATCACATCATCAATGTAGCCACGGGCAGCGGCCTGGTACGGTGTTGCGAACCGGGACTCATACGCGGCGGTCTTGTCGGCGATTTCGGCCGTCGGATCGGCCGCTTTCCCGATCTCTTCGCGATAGAGGATTTCCACCGCGCCCTTCGCACCCATGACCGCGATTTCGGCCGTTGGCCACGCCAGGTTGACGTCGCCGCGAATGTGCTTGGAACTCATCACGTCGTAGGCGCCGCCGTACGCCTTCCGCGTAATCACGGTGAGCTTCGGCACCGTCGCCTCGCAATAGGCGTAAAGGAGCTTGGCACCGTGGCGGATGATCCCGCCGTGCTCCTGACCGACTCCGGGGAGAAACCCCGGAACATCGACGAACGAAACCAGCGGAATATTGAACGCATCGCAGAAGCGGATGAACCGTGCTGCCTTGACCGACGCGCTGATATCGAGCACACCGGCGAGTACTGCCGGCTGATTGGCGACGATACCGACCGAGCGGCCGCCAAGCCGGACAAACCCGGTCAGGATATTTCCCGCGAACGCCGCCATCGTCTCGAAAAATTCGCCGTCATCCGCGACCAGCGTGACGACTTCACGCATGTCGTAGGGACGTGACGGGAGATCGGGCATCACGTCGAGCAATCGCTCCTCACGCCGGTCGACAGGATCACTTCCGGGACCCGCCGGCGGATCATCGACGTTGTTCGACGGGAGAAATCCCAACAGGGTCCGGAGCGCGAGGAGTGATTCCGGTTCGGTCGGATGGACGAACTGCGCCACGCCAGACGTCTCGCCGTGGATGTCGGCACCACCGAGCTCGTCGTGCGAGACCTTTTCGTGTGTCACGGTCTTCACGACATCCGGACCGGTCACGTACATGTAGCTCACGCCCCGCACCATGAAGACGAAATCGGTGAGTGCGGGTGAATAGACGGCACCCCCGGCGCACGGCCCGAGGATCGCCGAAATCTGCGGGACCACGCCCGACGCCAGCGTGTTGCGCAGAAAGATGTCGGCGTAGCCGCCAAGCGACGCGACTCCTTCCTGGATCCGCGCCCCGCCGGAATCGTTGAGACCGATGATCGGCGCGCCGTTTCGTACGGCGAGATCCATCACCTTGCAGATCTTCGCGGCATTGGTCTCCGACAGCGACCCGCCGATGACGGTGAAGTCCTGTGAGAAGATGTAGACCAGCCGTCCGTCGATCCTCCCCCATCCGGCCACCACGCCGTCACCGAGTGGTCGTTTCTCGCCCATGCCGAAGTCGGTGGTACGGTGGGTGACAAAGCGATCGAGTTCGGTGAACGAGCCGGGGTCGAGCAGCAAGTCGAGACGCTCACGCGCCGTGAGCTTCCCCTTGCGGTGCTGCTGGGCGACACGGGCCTCGCCGCCGCCAACTTCCGCCTGGGCCTGCCGGTGGTGCAGGTCGTCGAGGCGCGTCCGGATGTTCGTCATGTACAGGGAAGTCTATCGCAGGAGCGGGCGGCGGCAAACGCCCCGCGCGCCACAGGAACGGAAAGGGCGGCCCGAATGGGGGCCGCCCCGACCTGCACGATGGGCGAACCGGGCCGGGGTCAGCGCCGGCGGCGGCGGCCCGCTGCGCCGAGCCCGACAAGCCCCATCGCCATGAGCGACATCGTCGCGGGTTCCGGCGTCTCTTCCTGCGGGAAACTCGGATCGTCCTCGATGTCGTTGGCCTGATCAAGGTCCTGCTGGAACTTCACTCGGCCCTCGAACGGCGTATCGGCGCCGAACGCGACGACCAGCGCGCCGTAGAGATCGCCGACCGGCGCATTGCCGCTGACGCCGACCGGGTTGTAGTACGTCGCAAGGGTGTTCCAGTGATCGGTGGTATCGGAGTAGCAGATGCCAAGAAAGACACCGCCGCAGTAATTGAACTGTTGGCCGTAGCTGCTGCCCAGGGTGCCGACGGTCGGGAAATTGTCGACATCAAACACGGCGTTGCCGGCCAGCGCGTCGATTCCGAAACTTTGCAGGTCCTTGTCGGTGACCAGCGACCACAGGGAGAAATACGCCTGATCGCTTCCGTGCGCCGTGAGCGAAAAATCCGAACCGACAACACCCCAAGTGCCGGATCCGAGCGACGCCCAGGTGCCCGATCCTCCGGTGCCATCGGAGAAGGTCCAGTCGACGGTCATGCCACCGACCTGCTTGAACTGCGTCAGGAATCCGGGGAGCGAGCCGACATTCACCGGCGAATCGCCGTTGGTGGTCACGTTCTGTGCGGTCAGTGGCGTGGTGATCGCCACGGCGCCCAGCGCGATCGCGGTGATTGGCGCGAACAGCTTCATGGTCGGCTCCGGAGGTCTGCGATGATGAGTGCGTTGCCGCGGGTAGTCTGCGACACATCGATCAAACGCAGGATCCGGACCATCCTGTCACCCCCTGTCATCAACTGTCGATGTGGCGAAATCACTGGATTTGGGCGCGAATGTCGCTGGATTGTTTGACTCTGCAACCCAAAGGCAGCAGTGCAATGCGGCGGCGATGCTACGGCCACTGTCGCGGAAGGGCGGCACAAACTCCATTGATCGATCAATACAATCGGCCCGCCGGGATCGACGATCGATGGCGAACACGACAAGGGCCGGTTCGTGCAGAACCGGCCCTTCCCGCAATACGCCGCGCGAACTACTCGATCGGTTTGTTCGCCAGCTCCTTGTACTGCTCGTACCCTTCGGTGTCATCGTCTTCCGGCGGCGGCACCGGCGTCACCGGAATCGAGCCTGGCTCCGGAATGCCGTCGGCCGGGTAATCGATGATCGCGACGACGACGCGATGATGAATCGGGTCGACCTCGAGGATCTTGGTGATCACCTGCTGGCCGGTGACGACAGCGTCTTCGGGATTCTGGTCGGTCCCGATCCCCATCTGCGACACCGGGGCGAAGCCTTCGATGTCGTTGCCGAGATCGAGGACAATCCCCTTGTCGACTGGACGGAGGACGGTGCCGCGCAACTCGGTTCCGACCGGAAGGCGCTCGCCGATCGTGAGCCACGGATCCTCGGTCGCCTGCTTGAGTCCGAGCGAAATCCGCTTGTTCTCGGCATCGATGTTGAGGATCACGACATCGACCGAGTCGCCCTTCTTCACAACTTCCGACGGATGCTGGACTCGCTTGGTCCATGACATGTCGGAGATGTGAATCAGTCCATCGATTCCCGGCTCGATTTCGACGAAGGCGCCGAACGAGGTGAGGTTGCGCACCTTGCCGCTGAGGCGGGTTCCGACCGGATACTTGAGCGGGAGGATCATCCACGGATCCTGCTCGGTCTGCTTCATGCCGAGCGAGATCTTCTCCTCGCTCTCGTCGACCTTCAGCACCACGGCGTCGATCGTTTCACCGATCGAGACGATCTTGCTCGGGTGCCGCACATTGCGCGTCCAGCTCATCTCGCTGATGTGCACCAGCCCTTCGATCCCCGGTTCGAGTTCGACGAAGGCGCCGTAGTTGGTGATCGAGACCACTTTCCCCTGCACGCGCGATCCGACCGGATACTTCTCCGCCACGTTCTGCCAGGGATACGACTGCAGCTGCTTCATGCCGAGCGAGATCCGCTCGCGCTGCCAGTCGATGTCGAGGATCTTCACCTCGACTTCCTTGCCGATGGCGACCAGCTCGCTCGGGTGCGAGACGCGCCCGTAGGACATGTCGGTGATGTGCAGCAGGCCGTCGACGCCGCCGAGATCGATGAATGCACCGAAATCGGTGATGTTCTTGACGATGCCCTTCCGCACCTGACCGACTTCGAGCTCCTTCATCAGGTGCTCGCGCTTGTGCGCGCGTTCGTTCTCGAGAATCACGCGGCGCGAGACGACGATGTTGCGGCGCCGCTTGTTGAGCTTGATGATCTTGAACTCGTAGGTCTGGCCGAGGAGTTCGTCGATGTTCGGGACACGACGGAGCGCGATCTGCGATCCCGGCAGGAATGCGTCGACACCCATGAGGTTCACGACGACACCACCCTTGATCTTCTTCATCAAGGTGCCTTCGACCGGCTGGTCGCTCTCGTGCGCCTGGCGGATCTTCTCCCAGACGCGCATGAAGTCGGCCTTCTTCTTGGAGAGAACAACGGCCCCCTCCTGATCCTCGAGATGCTCGAGGAAGACCTCGACCTCGTCGCCGACCTGCAGGTTCTGCGGATCCTTGAATTCATCGAGCGGCACCGAACCTTCGGACTTGAAGCCGACGTCGAGGATGACGGCGTTGTCGGTGATCCGGAGAACCTTCGACTTGACGATTTCGCCTTCGACGATCTGGGACATCGTCCCCTCGTAGAGGGCGAGCATGTCCTGATATTCGGAGTCCGAGTAGTCCTCATCGTACAGATCGGCGCGGACGCGGAGGCCGGTGGCGGTCTCGAGATGTGAAGGCGAAATGGTATCAGTGGAAACGGGCATGTGCGGAAGGTCCTGCGCCAGCGGGAAACCGCGCACGATGACGCGGTGTGAGGAGCATTCCTCGGCCCCGGAAGCGGTTTCCGGGGAACCCGATAAAATATTCATTTATTCAGAAATTGCAACGTCAGAGAGGAATACTACAGACCGCGGTGTTCAGCTTGACGGCGCCTTCCCGAGCCGCTCGTGGGCCAGTGTGGCGATCTGGTCAACCTGCTGCTCGAAGGTGAGCGACGTCGTATCGACGAGGATGGCATCGGGTGCACGGCGGAGCGGTGCCACGGCGCGCCCCTCGTCGAGCCGATCGCGTTCTGTGAGCCTGAGTGCTTCGCCGGCCAGGAGAAGTGGATCGACCGCGCCGTGCAGCTGGTGGAGGCGTCGTGCTGCGCGGGCCTGAGGCGTGGCCGTGAGAAAAATCTTTACGGCGGCGTCCGGAAAGACTTCCGTGCCGATGTCGCGCCCGTCGACAACAGCAGGGCCATGCCGAATCACCGCATCGCGGAGACGGTCGTTGACCCAGTTCCGGATCGCCGGCATCGCGGCGATGCGGGAGACGCGGGCGTTGACCTCCGGCGAGCGCAGCGCGGTTTCGACATCATCGAGGCCATCGACGTGCACCTCGAATCCGGCACGCGCCGGTTGCAACCTCACCTGCATCGCAGCCGCGGCGGCAGTGATCGCCGGAGCCTCGCCGAGATTGCGGTGGACCGCCACCCAGGTGAGCGCACGGTAGAGCGCACCGGAATCGATATGGACCCATCCGAGCTGCTCCGCCACCGCCCCCGCGGTGGATGACTTGCCCGACGCAGCCGGCCCGTCGATCGCCAGGACTCGAAGATTCATCGCGGTCCCCCGAACAGTGCCGCGAGCGCAGCGTCGAAGCCGGGAAAGGAGACCGATGCGCAGGCACGGTCGTCGATGGTCACTCGGGCGCCGGGGAGCGTGCCGAGGACGGCGAACGCCATCGCGATGCGGTGATCGCCGTGAGTCACGACGCGACCGACGGGCGGAACGTCGGTGCCGGCGACAATGAGGTCATCGCCGTCGACTGCAGCTTCGACTCCCACGTTCCGCAGATTGTTCGCAACGAGCGCCAGGCGATCGCTTTCCTTGACCCGAAGTTCGGCCAGGCCGGCAAGACGCGACGTCCCTCGTGCACGCGAAGCGAGGCATGCCAGCATCGGAATTTCGTCGATGACGCCGGGCGTTTCCGCGGCGCGGATGTCGGTCGCCACAAGGTCGCTCGCCGCCGCGACGATCGTTCCCACCGGCTCGCCCGCCGCGTCGAGCATCTCTTCGACGTGAATCCGGATATTCATCCGATTCATGATATCGATGAACGCGATGCGCGAGGGATTGAGGCCGACCGCTTCGATCGCGATTTCGCCGCGTGACGCCAACGCAGCAGCCGCGGCGAGGAAGATTGCTGATGATGGATCACCGGGAACGTCGAGCACGAACGGAACGAACGCCCCGCCGGGGCGGAGTATCACCCGTGACGCATGCTCCTGCACCGAATATCCGAAGTGGCGCAGCATCCGCTCGGTGTGGTCGCGGGAGGCGGCCGGCTGGTCGAGTGTGACTTCGACTCCTGCGACGGCACCGGCAAGGAGGATTGCACTCTTGACCTGCGCCGAGGCAACAGGAAGGGTCCAGTGCAGCGCATGCAGCGATCCTCCGGCGATCGTGAGGGGGAGTGTCTCTGCGCCGGCCTGCACGACTCGCGCCCCCATCGCGACGAGCGGGTCGGTTACCCGGCGCATCGGCCGGCGCCTGAGCGATCGATCACCGGTAAGTGTCGACTCGAAGCGATGCGCCGCGACCGTGCCAAGTAGGAGTCGCGCTGTGGTGCCGGAATTTCCGCAATCGAGCAACGCCGCGGAAGCCCGAAGGGCGCCGCGTCCAGTGACCGCAACGAGCGCGCCCGGCCGGAGCGGCGTGATGGCGCTGCCAAGTTGGCGAAGGACCCGGGCACTCGACCGCGCATCGTCCGAGGTGAGGGCGCCACGAATCTCCGAACGCCCGCGCGCCAGCGACGCCATCATCAGCGCGCGATGGGTGATGCTCTTGTCGCCGGGAACACGGTGGATCCCGCGGACGACGGTCGTGGGCTTGCTCAGGTCGATGCTCCCGGGTGGCAACAGGTGAATCGGGCCGCGGAATCGTATCTTTCCCGCTCGCAGGGAACAACCGGCGCAGCCCGAAGGTGGAGGAGCCTTGGCATCGATCCTGATCGTGGAAGACAGCCCCGACAACATGAAGCTTTTCTCTACCCTGCTCCGCCTCAAGGGACACGAGATCACGGGAATCATCGGCGGCGATGATCTCTTCAACCGACTGGGGGCACAGCGGCCGGACCTGATCCTGATGGACATCCAGATGCCCGGGAAGGATGGCTACACGCTGGTCGGGGAGATCCGGAACTCGCAGTTTCGCGACCAGCGCGTGATCGCCCTCACCGCGAATGCCATGGCGGGAGACAAGGAAAAGGCGCTGGCGGCAGGATTCGATGGCTACATCAGCAAGCCGATCGACATCCGGCGCTTTCCCGATCAGGTCGGGCTGGCGCTCGAGGGGAAAGATCCGCTGGAAGGATGAACCGTGATGCTCGGGGCGGGACTCGAACCCGCACGGGGTTGCCCCCTGGAGATTTTAAGTCCCCTACGTCTACCGTTCCGTCACCCGAGCGTCGCTTCCCGAACATACCCATCGGTCCGGCTCCCCGGAATGATACGGTGCACTTCAACCGTCAGCGCCGATCCTGACCGGACTACTTTTGGCGGGATGATCCGCCCCCTCCGATCTGCGATCGCAGCGCTGTTGCTCGCGCCGGCGGCGCTCGCCGCGCAGCTGCCGATGATCACCGTCCCATCGGGGCTGTTGCGGGTCGATGTCAACGGCGCGTTCTACCCCAGCAACGACTTCCGTGACGACGGCGGCACGCGGCCAATCGGTTCGATGCTGGACGGTACCGACAACGGGATGGTGAGTTCGCTCCAGCGATCGCTGTCACAGATCACCGGGCAGTCGGTTACCGGCCTTTCGCTCGGCGGCGTGTCCGCGGTGGCGGCACGCGAACACGGTGTCGGCGAGATCGGCCTCGCGCTCGGCCTGACCCGGCGCATTACCCTCTTCGGCACGATTCCGATCGTCTACGTGCGCAACCGCGTGGCACTGGCGTTCGATTCGAGCACCAGTCGTGTCGGGATCAATCCGGCGAATACCATCCTCGGTACGTCGGCGGGCCAGCAGCAGGCGACGACGTTCTTCTCGCAGTTCGATGCCGCGCTGACCTCGCTCTCGACCAGGATCCACGACGGAGACTTCGCCGGCGATCCCGCGACGCTGGCCCTCGCCCAGCAGACGTTGACGCGGGCCTCGTCGCTCCGCGGTTCGCTCTTCTCGCTCCTCTCCGATCCGATCCACGCCAGTGCGGTGTTGCCGGTGAGCGGCGACCCTGCCGCCACTCAACTGCTCGGTGCGATCACGACACTGGAATCGACGCTGTCGAATCAGCTCGGCGTCGCCGACCTCAACACGGTCCCGGCGTTGCCGTCGGCCACGCTGACCAGCGATGAGTTCGGCTCGGTACTCGGTTCACAGGGTGGCTTCGGCTTCTCCACGCTGAACAGCCTTCCGCATTACGGCCTCGGCGACATGACGGCGGGCGTCGCCATCCAACTCGTCGATCGAACTTCACATTCGAGCGCGACGCATCAGGCAGCCTGGATCCGCGTCGCGGCGCGCTTCCCCAATGGAACGGTGGCCGACCAGTCAATCCTCCTGGCACAACCGACCGGAAGCAAGAGTCCGGCGGGGCTGGTCGACGGGATCGCCGAGATCGGAGCGCGTCACCTAGGCCTCCGCGCCACGGCGACATATCAGCACGAGCTCGCGGCGAACTATGTGGAGCGAGTGACTGCGCCGGATGCGCCGCTGGTGCCGGCATCATTCCTCGCCGCGGTCACCGTGCAGCCGGGCGACAGCATGGCGATCACCGCGCAACCGTTCTTCCGGTTCGCGCCGCATCTCGCGTTCGCCGGCGTGGTGCAGTTCTGGCGGCGCGGTGGCTCGAGCAGTTCGTACTTCTCAGGCCAGGCGCCGATTCCGGGGGTCAGTGCATCGGTTCTCGACGTGGGAAGCAGTGCGAATGCGCTGGTAGTGGGGATCGGGCTGGCGTATTCGCACGACGGTGTCGGACGCGATGGGCACGTCGGGTCGCCGGTGGAAGCAGGATGGTCGATTGAACGGACGATCGCGAGCGGCACCGGGATTCTGCCGGTCGCGCTGACGTCACGGGTTTACCTGCGAATCTACCGGCCGCTGCTCAAGCGGTGAAGTGAGCCTCGAGCATCGTCGCGGCCATCCGCCGCGCGGCGTCACTGTCGGGGTCGCCAAGCATGCGCGCCAGTTCAAGAATCCGGTCTTCCCCATGCAGCACGGAGACGTCGCTGGTCGCCACCCCGCCTCGCGTTGCCTTCGCCACCATGAGATGGCGATCGGCCCGAGCGGCGATCTGCGGCAGGTGGGTGATCACCAGCACCTGATGTGTCTCGGCGACCCTGGCGAGCGCCTCGCCGACACGAGTTCCCACCTCACCACCGATCCCCTGATCGATCTCGTCGAATACCAGTGTGGGCACCGCGTCCTGTCTGGCCAGGACCACCTTGAGGGCCAGCATCAGCCGTGAGAGCTCTCCGCCAGATGCGACCTTGGCGAGGGCCCCTGCCTCCATCCCTCGATTCAACCTGACGGTGAAGACGACCTGCTCAGCGCCGTCCCGCGCGGGCTGGTCCAATGGTGTGAGCACCACGGCGAACTCACCGCCGGCAAGACCGAGGCGCGGCAGCAGCCGGTTGACCTCTCTCGAGAGGCGCGCACCCGCCGTCGTGCGCAACGTGGTCAGTTCGCGTGCCACCGCGGCAAGTCCGCGCTCCGCACCAGCGATTCGTGCAGCGATGCCGCGAAGGTCCAGCGCCGCGGTGTCGAGCAGGTCGAGCTCGGCCCGAGCCGCGTCCCCCGTCGCGATGACGTCGCGCAGCGTCGCTCCGTGCTTGCGTCGCACTTCCTGCAGCAGGTCGCGCCGCCGCTCCACGTGCGCCTGCCGATCAGGGTCTTCCGACAGGGTGCCGAGATATTCATCGCTGCGCTGCGTCAGCTCGTCGAGCGCAGCGTAGGCGTTATCGAGAAGGTCCTGCCATGACCGTGCGGAATCGTCGATACGCTGCAATGCGTGGAGCGCGCGTTCCGCTCGATCGAGTGCGGCCCGGGCGCCGGCGTCCTCATCCTCGAGTGCGGTACGGATCCGACCGACCTGCTCCGCCAGTGCGCCCGCCTGCCCGAGGCGCGCCGCTTCGCGGTCGAGCTCCTCGTCTTCGCCAACGCGAATTCTGGCGGCAGTGATTTCGGCGACCACATGCCGCAACCAGTCTGCCCGCCGTTCGGCGTCGTCGCGGCGTGTCGCCAGGTCCCGCTCCTGTTCCCGCAGCGCGGTCAACTCGGCAAACGCTGCCGCGACGGACTTGAGAATCGGCTCGGCGCGCGCAAATGCATCGAGGAGGGCTCGCTGAGCTCGCGCGTCGAGCAGCTGGATCGTCTGATGCTGTCCGTGCAGGTCCACGAGCGATTCGCCGATCGTGGCCAGGACGCCGATCGTCGTCGGTGACCCGTTGACCCACGCCCTCGACCGTCCCTCGCTGCTGATCTCGCGACGGATGACCAGCGTATCCGCGACGTCGACGCCGTGTGCATCAAGCGCTGCGCGCGCCGCAGTCGGCACCGGATCGACGACCCCTTCGACGACCGCGCGGGTCGCACCGGGACGAATCGCGGCACGGTCGGCGCGATCGCCCAGCAGCAGTGCCAGGGCGTCGACCAGCATTGACTTCCCCGCGCCGGTCTCGCCGGTGAGCACGTTGAGCCCGGAGCCGAGTTCGAGCGAGACGTCGTCGATGGTGGCGAGATCGCGCACCCGGAGCGAGGTGAGGGTCATCGCTCTCGATCGGAGAGATCACCCCATTGGAGCTTTTCGCGCAGCGTGTGGAAGAAGCCCGATTCGCCGAACCGCACGAGGACCACCTTCCCCGGGGCCGCGACAATCTCGATCCGGCCGCCAACTTCGAGTGGTGCGGTTTCCTGTCCGTCGAATGACACCAGCAGTTCGCGTGCCTCGGGGTCGACCGATTCGACGCGGATCGTGGCATCGCCGCGGACAACGAGCGGCCGCACTCCCAGTGAATGCGCGCAGATCGGCGTGACGACAATCGCGTCGAGACTCGGCACGACGATCGGACCGCCGGCGCTGAGCGAATACGCGGTGGATCCGGTCGGTGTGGCGATGACGACGCCATCCCCCGACACCGGCCCCATCGGCTCATCGTCGATCATCACCTGGAATCGCACCACGCGAGCGACTCCGCCCTTGTGCAGCACCACGTCGTTCAATGCGAGGTGTTCGCTGGCCGGCGCACCATTTTCGTTCTGAAGCGTCGCGTGCAGCGCCGTGCGTACCGAGAGGCGATGCTCTCCGCGGCCGAACGCCTCGAGCGCGCCGCCAAAGCCGGTCCGGGCCACCGACGTGAGAAAGCCGACGCGGCCGAAATTGACTCCCAGAATCGGCACAGTGCGACCGCCAAGAAGCCGCGCACCACGCAGCAAAGTGCCGTCGCCGCCAAAGGTGACCAGAAGGTCGATGGCATCGACGTCGAGCGCGGGAAGTGGATCGGCAGTGAGCGCGGCGAGGTCATCCGGCGCAGACAGCACCCACCGATTTACCGAGGCGAGCCTGGTCGTTTCAGCGAGCGCCGATTCGAGCCCCGGGTAGCGCGGATTGCCGACCAGGCCGATACGCATCGAATTCAGGCGGTTGCCGGCACCACAAGCGAGCGGACGCGCTCCGCGATCCCGGCGGCGGTCAGTCCCTGCCTGGCCAGCTGGTCGCCGCGCGGGGCCTGCAACATCAATTCGTCGGCGACCCCCATCGCCACGACGCGAACATCGGGATCGCTCTCCTGCAATCGACGCGCGAGCGCGGCGCCAAACCCGTTCACGACCGTCCCTTCCTCGACGGTCACCAGGACGCGACAGGCGCGAACCAGTTCGGCGATCATTGCCTCATCCATCGGCTTGATGAATCGTGCGTTGATCGCGGCTGCATCGATCCCTTCCTTCGCGAGCAACTCCGCCGCGTCGAGCGCCGGCAACGCCATCGTCCCCGTCCCGACAATCGCAATGCCGCTTCCCGGCCTGAGCTGCTCCCAGCTGCCGTATGGGATCGGCTCGACGCTCGCAATCGGACTCGGATCGGTCGGGGCCTTGTCGCGCGGATACCGCAGTGAGAACGGTCCGTCGTGCGCCAGCGCCGTACGCATCAATCCGACAAGCTCGTCCGCATCCTTGGGCGCCGCTACCGTCATTCCGGGAACGGCGAGCATGTAGGCGATGTCGTACAGCCCCATGTGTGTCTGACCATCCTCGCCCACCAGCCCTGCGCGATCCATGCAAAAGAGCACCGGCAGCCGCTGGACCGCGATGTCGTGGATGACATTGTCATATGCACGCTGCAGGAAGGTGGAATAGATCGCGACCACCGGTCGAATCCCCTGGGTCGCGAGCCCCCCGGCGAACGTCACCGCATGACCCTCAGCGATGCCGACGTCGAAAAACCGATCGGGAAACTGCTTCGCGAAGATGTTCGTCCCGGTCCCGCTCGGCATCGCCGCCGTGATCGCCACCACGTCGTCATGCTCTTCGGCGAGCGTCGTGAGCGTGTCGCCGAAGATCTGGGTCCACGTCGGCGGCCCGGTCGGCTTCTTGCGGGCCTCCCCCGTCTTGGGATCGTATGCCGCGAGGCCGTGCCACTTCTCGCGATTGGCCTCCGCAAACGAAAATCCCTTCCCCTTTTCGGTGAGCACGTGCACCACGCGCGGGCCGTGCATCGGACCGACGAAGGCGAACGTCTCGCACAGCTTCTCGACGTCGTGTCCGTCGATCGGGCCGAAATAGCGGAAGCCGAGCTCTTCAAAGAGCATTCCCTGCGAAAAGAGGTTCTTGACCGACTCTTCAACGTTGCGCGCAAAATCGACGACGCCGTCGCCGAAGACCGTGCCGAGCTTGACGGTGAGCCGCTTGATCCGTTCGCGGAGGCGGTCGGTCCGCGGGTCGGCGACGATCCCGCCGAGCCGCTTGGCGATCGCGCCGACATTCGGCGAGATGCTCATGCCATTGTCGTTGACGACGAGGAGGATGTCGCGGTCGGAATGCCCGGCGTTGTTCATACCTTCGTAGGAGAGACCGCAGGTGAGCGCGCCGTCGCCGACGATGGCAATCACCTTGTAGTCGTCACCGTGCAGGTCGCGGGCGGTCGCCATGCCGAGGGCAGCGGACATCGCGGTTCCGGCATGGCCGGCGCCGAACTGGTCGTTCTCGTTTTCATCCCGCTTGAGAAACCCGGAGATTCCTCCGGTGGTGCGCAGGGTGGGAAATGATGCATTCCGTCCAGTCAGCAACTTCCAGGCGTACGCCTGATGCCCGACATCCCAGACCACCTTGTCGTGCGGAGAATCGAACTCGTGCAGCAATGCAATGACGAGTTCGACAACACCGAGCGAGGCACCGATGTGCCCCCCGGTGACGGAGACGCAATCGATCAGCCGATCACGGACTTCCTGTGCCAGCTGTGGCAGGAGCTCTCGGGGAAGTTGCTTGACGTCGGCTGGACCCTGAATGCGATCGAGCAGGGACACGGCGGCTCCCGTGATGGTGAAGAATCAGGACGGTCGCGTCACAATATACCGCGCCAGTGCGGCCAGCGACGCGGTCGCAACTGAAACGTTCGCGAGTTCGGCCACGGCGCGACGCTCGTGATGCAGCGCCTCGGTGCGTGCCGCGTCGACGCCAAGGACGCTGACATAGGTCGATTTCGCGAGCGCCGCATCGCGCCCCGCAGGTTTGCCGAGTTCCTCGGAGGTTCCGGTGGCATCGAGAACGTCGTCCGCGACCTGGAACGCCAACCCGATCTCCTCGCCGTACCGTCGCAACGCTTCGAGCACCTCGGGCGGAGCGTTTGCCGCAATGCCGCCGAGGACGGCAGCGGCGCGAATCAGCGCCCCGGTCTTGCCACGATGCACTGCGGTGAGTTCCGGAAGGGTCAGGCGGCGATGTTCGGCTTCGAGGTCACGCCATTGGCCGCCGACCATGCCGCGAATTCCGCCGGCGTCGAAGAGCTCCGTGGCGAGCGCACCGGCGGCGCGGTCGTCGAGGCCGAGCGCAGCGCTCGCCATTGCCAGCGTCTCCGCCGCCACGGGGACGAGGAGATATCCGACACGCGTAGCGACAGCTACATCGAAGGCGCGGTGCGTCGTGGGGCGTCCGCGGCGCATGTCGTCGTCGTCCATGCAGGGGAGATCGTCGTGGACCAGCGAATAGGTGTGAACAATTTCGACCGCGGTCGCGACGCCCGCGATCGCCGGCGAGGTACCACCGGCGGCGCGGTAGGCCGCCAGCACCAGCGCCGGCCGGACGCGTTTGCCCGGACTGCGAAGGGCGTACGCGAGCGCTTCGCCGGTGACGCCTGCGACAGTGTCGCGGAGCCGGTCGGCGCAGCGGGCCAGTTCGGCGTCGATGCGGTCGCGCGCTTCGGCAAGGAGGCCGAGCGCGTCGGCGCCGTCATCCATCCAGCGGTTCGAACCGGAGCGTGCCGCCGGAGGAGTCTTCGACCACCTGCCGGACCCGGATCTCCGCATCGGTCAGGCGCGATTCCGCGGCCTTGAGCCGGCCGACGCCTTCTTCGAAGAGTGCCAGCGCCGCGTCGAGATCGAGCGTGTCGTCTTCGAGTCGGCGGACGATTTCTTCGAGGCGCTTGAGGTCGTCGCTCAGCGACGGCGCATCGCTCATGATTCCTCCACGTGCGCCGCAATGGAGCCGTCGGCGACAGTGAGCGTGAAACGCTGGCCCGCCGCAAAATCGGCGCGGTGCGACAGGACCTTTCCCGACTGGTCGCGCGCCAACGCATAGCCGCGGCCCAGGACCGCGACCGGCGACAGCGCGTGCAGTTGTGCAGCGAGGCGCCCGACCGCGGCGCGGTGGCGATCGATGCGACGCGTCATCACCGGACCGAGCCGCGATGCCGCGTTGAGCAAGCCGCGCTCGGCGCCACGAACCTGATCGAGAAGTGCTGCCACCAATCGATCGCGAGTCCGTTCCATCCGATTGCGCCGTGCCGAAACCAGCAGCGTGAGCGCGCGGTGCAGCCCCGTTCTGAGCCCGTCGACCCGCGCCGCCACATCGCGGCGATCCGGAAGGGCAAACTCCGCGGCCTGTGACGGAGTCGCCGCCCGAACATCCGCGACAAGATCAGCGAGCGTGACGTCCACCTCGTGCCCGACCGCGCTGATCACCGGAACGGGACAGGCGGCGATGGCGCGACAGAGCAATTCGTCGTTGAATGCGGCGAGGTCGTCGCGACCGCCGCCGCCGCGGCCGATGATGCAGCAATCGATCCGCTCGAGGCGCGACACGATCGACAGCGCCGCCACAAGCTCCTGTGCCGCGCCCTCTCCCTGCACTGCACTGTTGACCACCAGGACTTCCACCGACGGCCAGCGCCGGCGCGCGACGGTGATCACGTCGTGAACCGCCGCCCCGGCGATCGAGGTGACGACGGCGACGCGCACCGCGAACTCGGGGAGACGGCGCTTGCGCCCGGGATCGAGCAACCCGTCGACGAGAAGCGCCTGCTTGATGCGCTCGACTTCCTGCGCCTGCGCCCCGATCGCGGCCGCCGGGAGAATCTGGGTGACGTTGAATCGCAGCGCGGTCCGTTCTTCCCAGACATTGGCGCTGCCGAGGGCAAAGACCTCCATTCCGTCGGTGAGCGGTGCCCGCAGCTGACCAGCCGCCCCGCGCCAGAGGGTGCAGTCGACCCTCGCCGTGGTGTCGCGAAGGCAGAAATACCAGTGGCCGCTCGGATAGCGCTTGACGCCGGTCAGTTCCCCGCGGACCCAGATCGGCGCCGCCTCTGCTTCGACGGCGCGCTTGATCGTTCGCGCGAGTCGCGACACGGACCAGGCTTCGTCGGCCATGGTCATGCCGGCGTCCGCGTCGGAACGGCCGCTATATCTACCGATACTATAGTGCTCATCCGTTGGCCGTTCCCCGCGCCGCCTGGACCGTGTTGACCAGGAGCATCGCGATCGTCATCGGGCCGACGCCACCCGGGACCGGCGTGATCGCGCCCGCGACCGCCGCCACCTCGTCGAACGCCACATCGCCGGCGAGCCGGTAGCCGCGCGGCTGCGACGGGTCCTCGACCCGGCTCGTCCCCACGTCGATCACGGTCGCTCCGGGGCGCACCGCGCCCGCAGTGATGAAGCCCGGCCGGCCGATCGCAACGATCAGAATGTCGGCGCTCCGGCAGATCGCCTCGAGGTCGCGCGACCGCGAATGCGCCAGCGTCACGGTCGCATCGCCACCGGCACCCGGTTGACTCAACAGGTTCGCCAGCGGCCGTCCCACCAGGTGAGACCGGCCGACGATCACGGCGTGAGCGCCGCGCGTCTCGATACCGCTTCGCACCAGCAGCTGCTGCACGCCGGACGGCGTGGCCGGCTTGAGCGCCGTCGGATCGCCGAGGACCAGCTTTCCGACATTGATCGGATGAAAACCGTCCACGTCCTTGGCCGGATCAATCCGGGTGAGGATTGCCGCACTGTCGATGTGCGCCGGGACCGGCAGCTGACAGAGGATGCCGTGGACCGCGGGGTCCGCGTTGAGGCCGTCGATAACATCGAACAGCTGCTCCGAGGTAGCGCTCGCCGGCAGCGTGACGACCTCGGAGCGGATTCCCGCTTCTCCGCACGCCCGTGCCTTGGCGCGGACGTAGGCCTGGGACGCGGGATCCTCGCCGACCAGAACGACCGCGAGGCCGGGGACCGTCCCGCGACGCGTGAGGTCTGCGACTTGCTGCGCCACGTCGCGTCGGATCGCCGCGCCAATGGCCGCGCCGTCAATGATCCGTGCGGTCACTTCGCGATGTCCGACGCGCGCGTCTCCCGGATGACGGTGACGCGAATCTGTCCCGGATACTGGAGCTCGTTCTCGATCCGGCGTGCGATCGTCTCGGAAAGCAGCTGCGCGTCGCTGTCGTTGATCTGATCCGGCTTCACGATGACGCGCACTTCGCGGCCGGCCTGGATCACGGTGGTCTTGTCGACCCCGGGATATCCTCCCGCGATCTCCTCCAGCTTGGTCAGCCGCTTCACGTAACTCTCGAATGCTTCGCGGCGTGCGCCCGGCCGCGAGCCGCTGATCGCATCCGAAGCCTGCACCAGTACCGATTCGACACTGTCGTGCGCCACATCATCATGGTGAGCTTCGATACAGTTGATCACCGCAGCCGACTCGCCGTGCTTGCGGGCGACCTCGACCCCGAGCTGCACGT